>NZ_JANMZA010000386.1:0-3142 GCF_031382685.1 Chamaesiphon sp. OTE_8_metabat_110
GAAAACAAATTCATGTGCCCTTGCCACGGTTCTCAGTACGATGCAGCAGGTAAAATGGTACGCGGCCCCGCGCCCAAATCGTTACCGCTGGTTCATGCAGCCGTTACTGCCAATGATACGATCGCGATTACACCGTGGACAGAAACTGACTTCCGCACAGACGAACCCGCTTGGTGGGCATAAATTAGGCGATAGCTCATCGGTAATGAGCTTCTAGTTTACTGCTGTAGCTGCCAGTCACCACCCGTCGCTATTGACTCAACATCCGGATATTATTAATTTTCTTCGTCTGTCATCATCAAACCTATGAAATTCACTTTACTACCAGTTTGGCAACGCAGCCAGCGGCTGTTAACCAAAACATTAGTTATCATGTTGGCTAGTGTTGGCATCCTGTTCGCTAACGATTTTGCCGCGCCCCAATCCGCCGCAGCTTATCCCTTCTGGGCGCAACAAACTTACCCAGCGACACCGCGCGAAGCTACAGGTAGAATCGTCTGTGCCAACTGTCACCTCGCTGCTAAGCCTACCGAGATCGAAGTACCTCAGTCTGTCAAACCCGATACCGTGTTTGAAGCAGTCGTCAAAATTCCTTACGACCAGAGCATTCAGCAAGTCACTGGAGATGGCACCAAAGGCCCCCTCAACGTCGGTGCCGTCCTGATGCTACCCGATGGCTTCAAAATTGCTCCCGAAGACCGTCTCTCCCCAGAATTGAAGGAAAAAACCCAAGGTTTATACTTCCAGTCCTACGGTGAAGGTAAAGACAATATGGTGATTATCGGCCCCTTACCCGGCGATAAGTACCAAGAAATCATTTTCCCCGTCCTTTCTCCCAACCCCAAAACCGAAAAAGGAATCTACTTTGGTAAATACCAAGTCCACGTCGGTGCCAATCGCGGTCGAGGACAAGTGTATCCCACTGGTGAGAAAAGTAATAACACCGTCTATAACGCTTCTGTTGCTGGTAACGTAACAACTATCGCCAAGCAAGAAGATGGTAGCACTCAAGTCACCATTCAACCCGCCACTGGCGAAGCCGTCATTGACAAAATCCCGGCTGGCCCCGAACTGCTAATTGCCCAAGGTGCGGCTGTAACTGCCGGACAAGCAATTACCAACAATCCTAACGTTGGTGGTTTCGGTCAAAAAGACATCGAAATCGTCTTACAAAATCCCGATCGTATTCTCGGTCTGATTGCATTTGTCTTTATGATTATGCTATCGCAAATCTTGTTAGTACTCAAGAAAAAACAAGTCGAGAAAGTTCAAGCTGCTGAAATGGAGTTCTAGAAACTACTGTCATTTTAGTAATTAATTAAATGCACTAGTAATTAGAACTAGTGCATTTTTTTGAGTGTAACTTCTCGATCGATACACATTGAAAAGATCTAAGGTAGGGGTAATTCATGAATTACCCCTACCTTGTATCTAGATCGATTGCTATCCTGTATATCTGCGATTGCGTTGGCGTAAGCCTGCCGTATGCACAGCATCCCAAAGGTAATCGTGTTAAAATCAACTCAAATCTAAATCCTAAGCCATGCCTACTCTCTAAATATGAACTACCGAGATTACATCACAATCGAACCAAATAAACGTAGTGGCAAACCTTGTGTGCGGGGGTTACGAATTACCGTTTATGAAGTGCTGGAGTACTTGGCTTCTGAGATGACTGAAGCAGAGATTCTCGAAGATTTTCCCGATTTAACTCGGCAAGATTTAAAAGCTTGTATTGCATATGCGGCAGATCGCGAGCGGCGGTTTATTACTGCTCCAATACTTGCATGAAGTTACTTTTCGACGAAAACTTGTCACCTAAGTTACCGCAACGTTTAGCCGATCTGTTTCCAGATTCGCTTCACGTTCGAGATGTAGGGATGAAAGCAACTATCGATCCAATAGTTTGGGATTATGCGAAAGACAATAATTTAGCGATCGTCTCGAAAGATGCGGACATGCACGACCTTAGTTTAGTGTTAGGAAATCCACCGAAGGTTATTTGGCTGAGGCTTGGCAATTGTTCGACATCACAAGTCGAAAATATTTTGCGGCGGGAGTTTGACACGATCGAGTCATTTTTTGCAGATGATAATTTATCGCTACTTGCTTTATCATAGTCCACTAACTTCAAGTACTCCAGAATAAGGGGAGTAGTAATCTACTCCCCCTATTGTCGATATCGAACGCAATTTTATGTACCTTCGATCGCGTTATTGTCTCGCCACTCATAGGCTGCGGCAGTGCGATTGCGATCGAGTTTGAAGATTGATACGCCTAACGGTGGAATACAAATATCTAGCGAGAATTTGCGATTGTGAATCGACCATTCATCCGCCCATTTACCCCCGAGGTTGCCCATATTACTGCCACCATATTTACGCGCATCGCTATTAAATAACTCGTGATAAAAACCGTGTTCCGGCACGCCAATCCGATAGTGAGAATGCGGCTGCGGGGTGTAATTGCAGACGACAATTACACAATCATCGCTATGCTTATCGCGGCGGATAAAGGACACGACACTATGGCGACTATCGGTACAATCGATCCATTCAAATCCCGGTTCCTCAAAGTCTTGAGTGTAGAGTGCAGGTTCGTGACGATAGACATAGTTGAGATCCGTTAAGAACTGACTCATCTGCTGGTGGGCTGGATATTGTAATAAGTGCCATTCCAAATCCGACCAGACATTCCATTCACTCCACTGAGCAAATTCCATCCCCATAAATAGGGTTTTCTTGCCGGGATGGGTAAACATATAGGCATAGAGACAGCGCATATTTGCGAGTTTCTGCCACTCATCACCAGGCATTTTGCCGATGATATTGCTCTTGCCATGGACTACCTCGTCGTGAGAGAGGGCAAGCATAAAGTTCTCGCTATGGTTGTACCACATACTAAAGGTAATATTATTTTGGTGGAACTGACGGAACCAAGGATCCATCTCAAAATAATCGAGCATGTCGTGCATCCAACCCATGTTCCACTTGAGGTTGAAACCCAAGCCGCCCAGATAAGTAGGCGCGGACACCATCGGCCATGATGTGGATTCTTCGGCGATCGATAAGGCACCTGGGAAGTAGCTAAAGATGAGATGATTGGTTTGGCGCAAGAAGTCAGCAGCTTCGATATTTTCCCG
>NZ_JANMZA010000410.1:0-4711 GCF_031382685.1 Chamaesiphon sp. OTE_8_metabat_110
GCACCCGTGCTGACTTTCTTCTATTGTCAAGGTTCGGCTTTAGCTCTGGCTGGAGCGATGAATTCAATGGCAAGCGCACCAGCTAGAGGAGCCATAGGAGCCGGGATGAAGGCAGCAGGGCGATTTGGTAGTGGAATAACAAAAGGAGCAGGATTTGGAGCTAAAAGTGCTGGTAAACGGGCTGGCAAATCGATTGCCGCAGCTCTTAAAAAAAAGTAGTCGATTGAAATATTTTAATTGTTAGGTTTAACAATTCTGCGTTTCCCCCTATTAGTACGGTATGAGTGTCGATCGCGTGGATTGATGTCCAAACTTCGGACGCGTCCGATCGAGAAATAGAGACAATACTAATAAGGTTGAGAATGCCGATCGTCACCAAACAGAGACTAAAATTAGTGATTCTCGCTCTAAGATTACCGATGATTAAATTTCAGCGACATCGACAAAATCACATTCATCACAGCTAATTTGTCCAACTTCATCTCGATTAAAATTGATCCAACCACAGACAGGGCAACAAATCTCAATTGAGTCAGGGAGAAATTGTTCTTTAATCGGTGAATCTGGGGCTACTGTGGATTCCTGAGCGGGTTGTGAAGCGAACCGACGAAAATTGCGTGGAGACATTCTACTTGGGGGTTCTGCGAACGGGGCATCAGAAGATTTACAGTGTCTATGATACTAATACAGATCTCGATCTCATGGCTACTACCGGAAAACTCGAACTCACCATTAAGATTAGCGAATTACCAGAAGTCAAGACCGTCGAGAACGGCTTGCAGCATTTCGAGCTGGATGATCTCAAAATTGCGATGATTGCAGTCCTGACCGATTACTATTGCAGGTCGCTACAGCTAATCAGGATAAAAAATTGCGATTTAGCCGAGTGTCCACAGTCGATTGACGTGAACGGTGTCACTACTGGGGGTTAAGCTGAAATAGTACTCAATTTCTCTATTGACTCAAGTCCATTTCATCACTTTCCTCTAGAAAATTATTTTCCTCCTTCCAGTCAGGATCGATCGAGATCGTGTCATCAGTAGAATCTTTAACTACAGAATTCTCGATATTCTGCCGTTCTGCTAATAGTTTTCCTGTTAGTCCACTCAAACTATCGATTGCTTCGTCAAAGGAAAGAGATGCTCCATAGGTAAAATCTTCGACAAAATTCCGATAATGTTCTCGATAGAGCTGATTACTACCCAACTTATTGACTAGCTGATTCAAGAGTTCTTGTGGACTATCGATCTGACTGGCAAGCGATTTATCGCGAGTTTTGAGATCGTGGGATATCGTTTCTAGACTTAATTTAAACCAGTTGGGATTGTTGACGATCTCTGGTGACAAATAGCTCAGATCGTACAAGTGGCGAATGATTCTAGGGTCGTATCGCTGGCTATCTGGTTCTTTACTCACCACCCGCCACGATAGAGCAGCAAGTTTATCAGCAGCGGTTTCAGCGAGATTGAGACAAGCCATTCCAGCTATTTCTGGTGGCTGCTGGGTAAATTGATTGACGAGGGATGATAGCGGACGAACCTCTGGTTCTAGTTGCGGCGGCTCGAAAGTTAGTTCGACTTGAATGTGAGATCTGACGGTATTTGTGTCTGCAAACTGGGAAGGGTAGGCAATTTGACATTTTAAAAAAGTAGATCGATCTCGCTTGTATACTTCCCGAACCAACTGTAAATCCGATGAGGATGCGAGAATTGCCTCGACTAATCGATCTTGGTAGTTACTTCGATAGGAGCGGGTGAGTTTTTCTTTAAGCGGACGCACTCGAAAATCAACATCCTCTGAAAATCGCTGAATCAGTCCGTACCCTTTACTCAGAGATGTACCGCCTGAAAATATCGGCTCAAATTCATCGCTCTCAAATTTAGCAATTACACCTAAAATATGTTGGGCATACCAATCTTTTTCTAGGAATACTGGATTAATATCAAACTCATCTTTAATTAACTTGAAAGTACTATTAGATAAAGGCTTAATTGACATACTCGTAGTATATAACTGCTTTATTGTGACTAAATCTACGACTAGTCCTTTTTCCTTGAATCCGTAATTTTCTGCCCGTTGGTACCTGAGTTGAAGTTCCAGCGTTGTAATCGAGTACGGCTTGAGATGGTAACACTTTATAACCAAGACGAGTTAAAGCTTCAGGGGCAAGTTCTGTTAAACCAGCACTCAAGATAACTCTTCCGACAAAAGGCTCGATAGTACAGACTTCAGTTTTAGCATAAACACCATGACCGATCCGTCTCAATCTTTGGTCTTGACAGAGTTCTTTCAGAACGGTGCCTACTTGAATATAACTGCCACCTAAATCTTTGAAATCTTTACGGAAGAAGGCATTATATTCGCTATTCTCAATTGTTTGTATGATGAGTAATTTTAGTTCAGATTTTCTCATTTTACATCCAAAAATAGTTGCTGCATCTATCTTTTTTACAGAGACAGTTAGGCTATGACGACAACATATATACTCTCAATTATAACACTCAAAACACGATCTAGCTTTGCGGAATCCCTCAACTCGACCTTATCAATTTTCGATCGCGTCCGCCGATGCTTTCCCCACTGTCAATTCCGATCTAGTCATCCTGTAGCCAGTACTCCCGACTAAAATTGCGATCGCCGATAATCCTTTAGGATCTCTTGGAATCTTAGCTTTAGGGGCATCGGCTGAAGATCCGGGATCTTGCCAATCTACGGGAATATGGATTTTAATGGCTAGATCGACAAGCTGATTCTCACTCTCAAACCCTACCTCAGAGTACCCAGCATCTTGCAAGATCGATACTAGACGACTGAGAGAGTAAAGTAATTTAGCAGGTGGTGGCAGGGGAAATAGTTCTTCGACTAATTGACAGCGCAGCTCGAACATCCGCGAGATCTCGGCTTCATCAATTTTCCGATCTTTGGAAGCTGCTAACATCGTATTCCAGACTTCTTTTGATTTCTCGGATTCAATTAAGTCTCGATTCGGAATTTTAATGTCATGTAGGATCGGCAAGTAAGTTTCTTTCTTAGCTGCGTTAATATATCCAGGCGAAATCATTACCGCTCGTCCAGCACCCATCTTCGAGAATTCCGCTGCTTCCATCAATGGTACTTTAGTAGCATGTTCGGTTCTAGCTTTACTACTACCACCTTTTTGAGTAGTAATTGTCTGAGTATAGTAGCGGATTTCCTTTTCACCCAGGTAGTCACTATAGGACTTAGCCGATTCGGCATCCTGGGGATTGAGGAAAAATTTAGTCGCACAGTTGGAGATAATTGTCTGCGTCCGGTCGGCTCCATAAGCTTCTCTGAGTTGGGATAAATTTTGCAGCGCAATCGCGCCACAGAATCCCGCCGAACGACCCTCAGCTAGCCAGTTGGCAATTTTCCTTAACTTCATACTCGGCAACTCGTCCAGGCTGACAAAGAAGGGAACGGTTCGGTGTCTGGAGTGAGCGATATTTCTAGAAATTAGGAGATCGAGGATGGTTGCCAGTAAAGGTGAAATCAGATGCCGATAATCTTGATTCATCCCTACAATCGTTAAGGTTTGAACATTTTCCCCATTCAGGTCGATTTCAATTGTCGATTTCCCACAAATAGCTGGGATAAAATCGCGCTTGACTAACTGATTGACAGTCTTTTGAGCATTGGCGAGAATACCGCCCTCAGTGACGTTCTTTTTACCTTTTTCACCACCAGCACTGAGGAATTGAGCCAGGGATTGGGTAATCCACGGGTTAATCCGTTTGGCGGCAAATCTCATCCGTTCGGCAAATTGCGGGAGATTGAGAACCGCCGCAACTGTCATCATATCGGCGACTGGGGGATGGGGATCGCTAACTTCTACGTCCCACAGTCTTCTGGCAACCGCAATCGCTTCAGGGTCTTCTTCGAGCCATTTAGAGAGCAACATCCCCCCTGGAGAACGCTAGCTCCACCACTCTCGAAGAATTCATTACTACCACCGCTATCGGCACCCTTAGAAGTGTTTTCAGTGAGAACTTCAGAAATTTGACCCGCCCCAATCGAATCCCCCGAATCGCGGATAAACTCTAGAATGTTAAAAATCCCTGATTCAGCGTAGGATGGGGCAATAATTTGGACTCGATAGCCGCGCTGGGCAGCGTAACCGATGATTTCTTTGGTCTGTTCGGGATATTTGAAGTCAAAAACAGTTGCGGTAATTCCTTGATCCAGAGCCGAACGGATCAAGGGATTAAGAACGCTCATCGATTTACCAGCACCCGCCGCGCCAAACACAGCGATACTTTGTTGAGCATTGGGAAGAAACAGCGTTTCTTCACCAAATTTAGCTTTACGGGGACGATATTTAGCTTTTAACTTCGCTGCTGCCTGCTCTCCAAATTGCCGCTCGATCCGATTTAGTTCGGGTTCGAGCCGCCCGTAAAAGTCTTGTTGGTGAGCATTGTAGATTTTGGCGGGGGTACCGATGTATAAAGCGCAAGCATTAGCTTTGACATAAGTCTTTTTACCAGCAAAAGCCGGAATTTGAGATTTAGCAATCCGTTTGGCTGCCCGAAGCTGTTTGGCACCGCCCCAGTATGATTTACCTTGCTGATTCCCAGTCCGCTTACCAAACATCGACAACAGAATTAAAATTCCCACAGCTCCCACCAACATTCCCAGAGTAGGATCGAATGGTAGATGAGATTTTTGAGCACCAGGTGGTTGTTGAACTTGTTGA
>NZ_JANMZA010000416.1:0-19725 GCF_031382685.1 Chamaesiphon sp. OTE_8_metabat_110
CTTCCGAGCGATCGCCATAGTACCAAATCGCCAAGAGCCATCGATCTCGATTTTACCTATGCAACTACCAACAACTTTGTCAAAACCAAGCTCTATCCCTGCCCTCGCTGCTTCCTCCGTCCCGAAGTAGCCGCTGCCGTACAGCAAGCACATCAACAGTTACAGCAGCAAGGCTACGGCGGCTTACGACTATTTGATTGTTATCGTCCCCAACCCATTCAACAAAAAATGTGGCAGATAAAACCCGACGAGCGCTACGTCGCCAATCCAGCCACAGGCTCAGCTCACAATCGCGGTACGGCGGTAGATCTGACAATCGTGGATATGAATGGCAACCCGCTAAATATGGGCACCCCCTTCGACGAATTTAGCCCCAAAGCACATCATACCTACCAGGAATTGTCCCCCAAAATTCTCCAGCACCGATCGCTCCTGAAGAAAACAATGGCATCTGTCGGCTTTCGTCATCTCGATACTGAATGGTGGCATTATGCTTGGAATGGAAAGAAGCCGCCTGTAGGCAAATGGGTATGGGATTGTACGCGTTAGGATACCAACTCACTGCTATGTCGATAGCGATTGCACTTCTTGAAGTACGATCTCGGCATGGTTTTTGACTTTGACTTTCGACCAAATTTGGGCAATTTTACCATCTGGATCGATGAGAAAAGTCGATCTAATGATGCCCATATACTCCTTGCCCATAAATTTCTTTAATTGCCAGACTCCATAGGCTTCAGCAATTTGATGTTCCGGATCGCTAAGTAAAATAATCTCTAAATTATGTTTTTTGATAAACTTATCATGAGACTCGATCGAGTCGGGACTGATACCGACAACTTGAGTATTGAGTGATTGAAATTGCGGTAACTGGCTGGTAAAGTCGATCGCTTGAGTCGTACAGCCAGGAGTGAGATCTTCAGGATAAAAATACAATACCAGCCACTGACCGATAAAATTGCTGAGTTGAGGACTTTTACCATCTCGATCGAGAGCTGTAAATTCAGGAGCAGATTGACCGATATTCATCTCGATTACGATTGATTTACCGAAACATTGTAACTTACTTCTGATTGGCAACCTAGATCGATTTTACGCCAATTGTTTAGATCTGTAGGTTGGGTTGAACGGATGTGTTGGCGTTGGCATAGCCTGCCGTAGGCACAGCCTCTCAGAACTAGACAACCCAACTGTCTCCGCCAGCGATCTTTGTGGATTTTGGGTTTCGCGTTGCTCTCTACCCAACCTACAACTTATGATTACTATATTCATTCTTGAAGGGCAGCTTTGCCGATCGAAGCTTAAATTTTACTTAGAGTGGGGATGCGATCGAGGCTAATCGAATATGTCCAAAGCTGAGATTTGGAGATTGGATTAAAATAAGAATGTCTTTGATGGCGATTAATGGGTTCAGCCTCCGATTAAAATCGGGGCTGGTGATGCAAAGTCCGCGTAGCGGCGCGCGCTCCGGAGGTTTCCTCCGGGTTTAGCGCGACAAGCGGCTCGCTCCGGTCGGGTCTCCCGACCATGGAAGCGAGACAAGACAGACAGGCGGACTTTGCATCACTAGCCGAGACTTCCAGTCTCCAGGCAACTTTTAACCCAAACTGACGTTAACTCACCATATTCGCTCGGTATCTCGACCGCAATTGCAAAGATCGTTCACTTTTGGATGGGTGGTAAATGATGGGCAATAAAAAAGTGTCAACCAACTGGTATGTGCATCATCAAAACCAGATGGAATGGTATCCATCTCAAGAAGCAGCTTTGGATGCAGTAGATCTGTGCGTAGCTAGTTATGAAAATGGGATTTGGAGCGATAAAAACTCCTATTTGAGCTTGGGTCATGCTGATGGGGTAACTGTAGACAATAGTCTATTTAGGCATCGTTATTCCCCTAATGCACTGACTCCTTCTTGTGTCAGTAGTATATTTACGATCGATATATTTATCAAGAACAAAGAAGACTGGATTTTTAAGTACGGTTCAGACTTACTCCAACAGTCATTGAGAGCTGGCTATGATTGTAATGATGGTTATTTAGCAGAAAGATTAGCCCGTGACTATCCTGGCTTCAAGATTAACGATCGCAAATACACCAAAGTCGATACTCCGAGCGCAAGATGTCTTCACGCTTGCCTTGAGTACGAACATGCACATTGTTCTGCATACCAGGAAAACTACTATATTACGATCGATAACTACTTGGGAAAACATCAATTAATTAAATCCATAGATAACTGTACTGAAATAGCGCCAGTAGAACTTCCCGTCTTAGATATTAGTGACAAAGCAGACTGGATTCTCGAACATGGTTCAAATTTGCTCCAGCAGTCATTGATGGCTGGCTACAATTGTCACGATCGATATCTCCAGGAAAGATTAGTTCGCGATTATCCTGGCTTTACGATCGCACCAGGAAAGTGCAAAAAAGTCGATAGCCCTAGCGAAAGTTGTCTTTATACTTGCTTGGGTTATGAAAATTCTTACTGTTCCTCTTATAACAACAACTACTATATTACGATCGATGGATTCCTGGGTAAATATCAACTAATCAAACTTATCGGTACTCACGATCGAGCCTTCGATAGAAACACAGATATCGAGCAGATGAAATTGGTAGATTCAAGCAGCTTAATTAACAGCGTGCTGACACCAATGAGTTTAACCAAAATTATTTCTATTGGTGCAATTTCTGGAGCGCTGATGTATGCGACGATCGAGTATATTCCTAAAATATTTCAGGCGATCGTCAGTCATATTTGAAGAGATAGAAAATGACCTTCCGATCGAAATTCACATGACACGATCGAGTGTGATATGGTCAGATTGGTGTCAGTAGGAAATCGATATGCAATTGAAACCTTGGCAGTGGGCTATTCTAGTATCGCCGATCGCGAGTGTCGTTATTTTCCTGCTGATTGCTGCTGGTACCAAGATTCATGAGTGGGGGATTAATTGGATTTGGGGCATATTTACGCTGCTGTTGGTGGGTTGGCGGTGGTTGTTGGTACGCTGGACGCGATCGTCGATTGGCAAAGGTACGGATGTCATTGCCGCCGCGAGTCGGGAACTTGAATCGATTACTGCTAATGCTACGCCGTTAACTGGCGATGCCGCCGAGCAGGTAAGCGCGGTACTCCAAAAGGTAATTACTGATTCCCAAGTGGATCGACCGATTTGGGAAGATTGGACGACATTTTGGGCGCGCTGTCAGGAATTAATCGTCGCGATTGCCAAGATTTATCATCCTGAAGTCAAATATCCGCTGCTAAATATCTATGTGACTCAGGCGTATGGATTGATCCGGGGGACTACGGATGATATGGATATCTGGATGCAGAAACTCGCCCCAGCACTCGATCGCGTGACGATCGCGCAGACGTATGAAGCCTACGAAACATATCAAAAATTGGCTCCATCAGCACAGAAAATCCTCAAGGTATGGAACTGGGCGCAATGGCTAATCAATCCCGTCACCGCGATCGCCAAACGTGCCACCAAGGAGTCTTCCAGTCTCGCCGATCGACAGTTGTTGGTCAATTTGGGTCAACTGACGCGCGAAGCTGCCTTAACGAACCTCTGCCGTCAGGCTGTGGCGCTTTATAGCGGTAAACTCCCGCAGTTATCTACACCTACACCGATCGCGCCCACTGCGGCAAAGACGCAAACGCTCAGAGAAATCCTCTCTACTGCCGAACCACAGGCGCAGATCGAGCAAAAACCGATCGATCTGCTGTTAGTTGGGCGTACGGGGGCGGGGAAAAGCAGTCTGATTAATACCTTATTTCAAGCCGAGTTAGCCGTCGTCGATGTCTTGCCGAGTACTGACAAGATTCAAAATTATCAATGGCAGATTCCGAGTGGTGAAAGTCTGACATTATGGGATAGCCCCGGTTACGAGCAAGCCAGTCGGGACGATTTGCGCGATCGAGTATTGGATTATGCGGCGACTGCGGATTTATTATTATTAGTCACCCCTGCGCTCGATCCGGCATTGCAGATGGATCTGGACTTTTTGCAGGAGTTAAAAAAGACAAATCCCGATTTACCGATCGTCACGATTGTAACTCAAGTCGATCGAGTGCGACCGTTGCGGGAGTGGACGCCGCCCTACGATTGGCAAGCGGGAACGCGCCCGAAGGAAGTCGCCATCCGCGAAGCGGTAGCTTATCGCAATGAATTTTTGGCTGACTACTGCGATTTAGTTTTACCCCTAGTGAATGCCGATCCAACGATCGACAGGCTAGCTTGGGGTGTCGATACCTTATCATTGGCATTACTCCAATCGATCGAGCCGAGCAAACAGATTCGCCTCGCCCGCTTTTTACGAGATTTGGATGCCCGAATTGTAGCAGCAGCGCGGATTATCGATCGATATAGTCTCCAGATGACGACGACACAGGGACTGACTCAACTACTCAAAAGTCCGGTATTGGAATTTATCTCTACTATTACTACGGGAACACCTGCGCTAGCACAATTACTCGCCGCGCAGATTCCCGTGGAGCAATTACCCGTAGTTATCGGTAAGTTGCAGATGGCTTACGATTTGTATTCACTATTAAATACCAGTCCAACTAAATCGATGAGCTTCGATTTATTATCACTATGGCCGTTGTTATTAAATAACTCCGCCGCACCAAATAAAAATGCTGATGCTTTCGGTCATGCACTAATGGAATATTGGACTCGATCGCTCACGATCGCACAGCTTCAGGAGCGGTTTAATTATTATTTAGGTTCAGATAATTGATGAACCTGAGCATAAAACATGGATGGTGGGCAGTGCCCACCCTACTGGCTGGAGAGCTGATTATCATAACTCATAAAATTTAGATTATCACTAATTAATATGGTTAAAATACTTGAAATAAATGATGAATGGATTTACGAGGAAAATAGTTACTATCATGTTTTAAGTTCTGACAGTGACATATCAAAGATCAAATATAGATCCTGGAAATCATTACAGGAAATTTTCCCAAACGACGTAATTATCAATATCGTTAATCCCAATAAGCCAACGGACATTTTTTATCACGGACTCAAGCTTTTTGTTTCATATAAAATAGCTCAAGTCATCTTGAAGTATGATTCTGATTTAATTGAGTTCTTTCCTGTCAATATTATTTGGAATGGTGATGAATATACAGAAACCAGCTTTTTTTTAATGAATGTAATGGATCGAGTTAATTGCATTAATCGAGAGCTGTCAGAGTATACAAAAGAAGAAGACATTGTTGACGATAAAATTATTATCTCAATATCAGAAATAAACAAGTTAGTTCTTTATCCTATCGACGAAAATATTCATAAGGTATTTTTTATCGATCATATTTTTAGTGCGTCATTAGAATTAGCTGTATCAGATGATGTAGCGCAAGACATTTTGGCACAAAATTGTAACGGATTGGAATTAATTGATATTAGTTCCTATAAAAGTTAGGAGTCTAGTATCGATACGAGAGCCAGGGTAATGTTCCAGTGTCGAGCCAGTAGTGGCGTGACCAAACTAAAATTGTGGGTAAAAATTGTAAAATACAACAATGAGTAACCCAAATGCCAAATATCACATAAAACTAAGCGAACAGTAGTATTCATTTGAGTAGGGTGGGCACTGCCCACCATCCATATTTTATACTGATATCCATTAATTATACTCACCCATTTAATGTTAAAAAATTATGCCAGAATCGACAGCATTATCCGAATTAATCCAGCAAATGTTGACATCGGAATTTTATCCTCATCCGGTGACGATGCCAATCCAACTGATGCAAACACACGCCTCTTACGTCCTGCTAACTGGAGAATTTGTCTACAAACTCAAGAAGCCAGTTAACTTTGGCTTCTTGGACTACTCAACTATCGACAAACGTCAGCACTTTTGCACGGAAGAAATCCGACTCAATCAACGTGGTGCTAGAGAGTTATATTTAGAAGTTGTCTCGATCGCCAAGCAAGGCAATAAATATCAGATAGATAATGATGGTGAAATTGTAGATTATGCGGTAAAAATGGTGCAGTTTCCGCAATCAGCATTACTGAGCAATATGTTTGAATCGGGGGCAATGACGATCGAGCAGATCGAAGAAATGGGTAGGGTAGTCGCGCGGTTTCATGCTGATGCTCGAACTGATGAATATATCAGTAGCTTTGGCACGGTAGCGAAAATTCGCCAATCGATCGATGATAACTATCGCCAGACTGAAAAATATATCGGACGCGCTCAAACTCAAGCTCAATTTACCGAAACTAAAGCATATACCGATCGCTTTCTACTCGAATATTCGCAATTATTTCTCGATCGGATTGCGGGTGGTTTTATTCGTGAGTGTCATGGCGATTTGCATCTGCGAAATATCTGCCGCTGGCACGATCGAACTTTGCTATTCGATTGCATTGAATTTAACGAACCATTTCGCTTTGTCGATACGATGTACGATATCGCTTTTGCAGTGATGGATTTGGAAGCCAGAGGCGGCAAAGATTTCGCCAATCGGTTTCTAAATACCTATGCCGAACAAACAGGAGATTGGGAGGGATTGCAGGTATTACCGATGTATCTGAGCCGTCAAGCGTACGTGCGGGCAAAGGTAACATCTTTCCTCCTCGACGATCCGACGATCGCGAGTGCAGAGTGCGCCGCCGCAGCCAAGACAGCCGGAGATTATTACCATCAAGCTTGGGAGTATACGCGCACGGCTTCAGTCGGGCAACTGATAATGCTATCGGGTTTATCTGGTGCGGGTAAAAGTACGCTAGGTAAAAAGATTGCGCTAGAAGTAGGTGGCGTGCATTTGCGCTCGGATGCGGTGCGAAAACATTTAGGTGGGATCGAACTACAGAGCAAGGGTGATGACAGTCTCTATACGCCCGCAATGACAGCCAAAACTTACCAGCGGGTACTAGAATTGGCATCAAAATTGACGGCACAAGGCTTTACTGTGATTTTGGATGCCAAGTACGATCGACAGGCTTTGCGGACTGCTGTGGTCGATTTAGCCACCGATCGCGGGATACCTTTGCAAAGGATTCACTGTACTGCACCTGCGGATGTGTTACGCGATCGATTAATTCAACGAACTGGGGATATTGCCGATGCGACGGTAGATTTACTTGCCAGTCAACAGGCGGCTTGGGAAGAGTTTACGCCAGCGGAAAGCAAATATGTAATGACGGTGGATACTACTCAAGATCTTACGCTCTTTCTAGAGCAACTTTAGGCGCGATCGATCGGGTGAAGACGAGCGCAGTAAGACTAGCGATGAGCAGATAAGAACAAGTAACGATCGCGGAATCGATGTAGTTATCTATTGCTGGAGAAAATACTCGTAAAATAAGAGTAGCCCCACCAATACAGATCGACACTACGGGGATACTTTAAAGACACAAATTTATCGATCGACATCATGACACAATCCACAGACCAAGATCTCAAAGAAATTAAAACTGCGGTGGAGGAGAATAGTAAAGCGATTGCTACTCTTACCGCCTCTATGACTGGATTGCGTGAGGAAATGCGGGTGGGACTTGCCAGATTAGAGGGACAGATTCACAATCTCGAAACCAAGCTCGATGGCAAGATTGATGTTGTGAAAGGGGAAATCAGAATAATTGATGTCAAGCTGGAGGAACGTACCCGGATTGGATTTTGGGGGACTTTGGTGCGGGTTGTTCCCTTATTAATATTGGCGGGTTTAGCGATCGCTTTTTGGTTTTCTTGAGGTTGGCTTACTACGGCGGAGATCTACCCACCCCGCCCGTTGGGCACCCCTGTCTTGAAAAGGTGCTCTACTTGGGGAAACCCCAAGACCGCACTTTTCGCTCCGAGGAGGGGATTTTTTCGATACAGCTCGCTTTGGTAGGAATTTGGGGGATACAAAAGTGTTGCGAGGATTTAGTCTTCGAGTTCCCAGAGATCTTTGGGGGTGTCGGGATCGATCGGGCGTTTGGGATGAGTAATCAGGACTAACTTGGCGAGAATCGGCATCGTGGGTGGCTGCTCGAACCATTCGATCGCCAGCTTACCATCGCGATCGATCGCAAAATAATCGAACTCAGTCCATTCTGTCGCACTGCGATCGAGAATGACGATCGTTTCTGGTGATTCGGTGGTATTTTTCAGTGCTAAATTTTTGAGATCGCCAATAATTGCGATCGGATCTTCGGCTTTACACAATACGCCCCAACCAGGAAAAGTTACCCAACCACCAGCCCAATTACTCTTGACGATCTGGAAAGAACCAGTTGCGGCAATTTGGGGCACATCTGCCAAAATGCTACTCTCAAGCGGAAATTCGCCAGCAACGGGAATCGTGCGCGGTAGCTCCTCATCAGCCTGTAAGCGATAAACGGGTAGTGCTGGGGCAGTCTTTTTTGGCGGTGCTGTTAGTGCGGTGAGTAATTTTTCGATCTGATTGCGGGCACTTTGACTGTGAGCAAACATCAGCCCCCGCGCGATCAGGCGAGTTTTTTCAGTCAGATCGCCTTGTTGCTTGATATACCGCCAGTACTGATAAGCCACTGCATCGCCGGGATGATGGGTAAAACCCTCCGGCGGCTGGCGCATGTACGCAAACTCTTTAAATGCCTTGGCGACTTCTTTCGAGCCTTCTGAGTCGATATTGCGGGCGTGGAGATAGTCCGCCGTCGCCGCCCGATCTGCTTGCGAGAGAATCCGCAGTTCGTACAGACTATCGCTACCCACGCGCTGGTAGTGAGCTTCGGTTGCGGGAGCTACTCCGACACTCATGAGGCTATCGAAAACTTGAGCGCCCACAATGATTTGATTTTGCTGAATCGGTTCAAATCCAGTCGCCTCAAAAATTTCTTGGGGATTGAGTCCTGATTTCTGTAGTTGTTGGCAAGCTTTACCCCAGCCTACCCAGTTGCCTTCTTTGCGCCGCAGCATGAGCAGCAGGGCTTCTGTATCGATGGGGGGCTGGTTATCAGTAAGTTCTGTCATGGTTGGGTCTTGTGAATCGATAGATCTCTAGTATCTTACGTTGGCACAACCTCTGACAATGCGAATCGATCGCGATCTGTTCATTTGGCGATAGGATGGGCACGTTGAGAGTAGAAATTGGGTGCTAAGTCATGGTTCATCTTATTCAATTCACAATTACTTAATGCGTATACAACTAGTTCCTGCTGTTTGCAGTATCGGCATCGCCATCCCCTTCATCCAGATTGCGCCCAGCCAAGCTCAGCAACAATCGCCAGTTACCACCCCGACGCTCTCATCTAAAGAATTTGCCACGGATCGAGTTGTCTCGATCGAAACCAGAACTGGGCAAGGTTCTGGCGTGATTATCAAACATGTCGGCAATACTTATACGATCCTCACCGCCGCTCATGTTGTCACCGATCTTCGCAATTCACCATTGACGATTACCACACCCGATCGACAACAATACTCGATCGATCCTAGCGCTGTAAAACTTGCTCCTAATTCATTCGATTTGGCGACTGTGACTTTCCAAAGCGATCGCAATTATACCGTCGCCACAGTCGGCGATTCCCAGACAGTCGCCAGAGGACAGCGCATTTTTGTCGCCGGATTTAGGGCAAACTCATTACAGTTTTATCCTGGTACCGTTGTCGCCATCAGCCATCAACCACAAGCTTATGGCTACGGGATTGCCTTGGGTACTGCAACGATCCTGCCTGGAATGAGTGGTGGGGGTTTATTTAACGACACGGGTAGCTTGATTGGGATTAATGGGCGGAGTGTCGGTACGACAACTGTCAGTGCCAATCGCGTTGGCGTAGCCTCTCCCCTGGAGAATCGCGTCAAGCCAGTCAGTGGGCTAGCGATTCCCATGAATACATTCACGCAAATTGCCAGTCAACTCAACGTTGAAATCGAGCCAAAGCCACCGCAGCCGCTATCGTCGTCGCCTACCGCCGACGATTTTTTTATTACTGCTCAGGAAAAATCCCAAACAGGCGACTATCAAAACGCGATCGCCGATTACAATCGTGCCTTAGAGATCGATCCTCAATTTAAGGAAATCTATTTTCGGCGGGGGATCGCCCGTAGCCTCACCAAAGACTGGCAAGGAGCCGAAGCTGACTACACCCGCGCGATCGCGATCGATCCCCAGCATCCTCAAGCCTACTTGCATCGGGGCAGTGTCCGCAACGTCCTGAGCAATTGGCAAGGCGCAAAATCGGACTTTGATATTGCTGCGATCCTCAACCCGAATATTTCCGCCATCTACGTCGGACGTGGCTTAGCACTATGCGAATTACGCAACTGCCAAAGCGGGCTAAAAGACTACGATCGCGCGATCGCTCTCAACCCCGCCGATGCCGATGCTTACACCCGTCGCGCCTTTGCCTATCATCAATTGGGCAACAACCGCGTCGCTGTCGAAAATTATATCGCCGCCGCCGAGCTATATCAAAAGCAAGGCAAGGATGTAGAATATTTTGAGACGGTTGAGAAGATTAAGCAGTTGGTTAGGGGGTAGGAGATGGGAGATGGGAGTGGGGAGATGGGAGATAGTGAAGATTGGGAGTTGGTAAGAGGGTGTGTGAATTTTGATGTCAGTTCAGTCTGTAATCTCCAATCTCTAATCTCTAACCCCTCAAATCTTCTAACTCCCAACTCCCAACTCCCAACTCCCATCTAAATCACGGCGAAAACCAAAATGTTCAGTTATGCTAGGGATATTCATTTAAGCGCAAGCGCGATCGCTGAGTATGCGGAAACTGTTAATCTTGTGCCTGTTCTGTCTGGGCATAGGGTTCGCCATCTCTAATTTCCAAGGATTGGCAACCAAAGGCGAGTTTGACTCACTAGTTATCGACTTTAAAGAAGATATTGCAGCTACCGAGATCGATCGGCAATTGCAAGTATTGAGCGGGCAATATCAACTCGCGCCACGTCTCAATAGTCAATTTTCGCAAGCCGAACACACGTATACTGTCAAAGGCGATCGCGCATTGCTCGACAAATTGCGGGCATCCGATCTGATTCAGGATGTCGAAGCGATCGAGCCTAACTATATCTATCGTGCCACCGTCGCCCCCAACGACCCCCAATACAGCAAGCAGTGGCATTTGCATAGCATCCATGCCGAGCAAGCCTGGGAAGAAAATCGCGGTAAAGGTGTTGTCGTGGCGATTATCGATACTGGCGTCAGCAAGGTTCCCGACTTAGCTCAGACTGAATTTGTCGCTGGGTATGATTTTGTCAACGATAAGGTTGATGCTGACGACGACAACGGACATGGCACTCACGTAGCGGGCACTGTCGCCCAATCTACCAACAATAACTACGGTGTAGCCGGAGTTGCCTATGAAGCCCAAATCATGCCCCTGAAAGTCTTATCTGGTGGCGGTGGTGGGACGATTAGCGACATCGCCGAAGCAATTAGATTTGCTGCCGATAATAAAGCCGATGTGATCAACATGAGCCTCGGTGGTGGTGGCGAAAGCCAAGTCATGAAAGACGCGATCGAATATGCCTACAACAAAGGCGTAGTAATTATCGCCGCCGCTGGGAATGAAAACAATAATTCGGCATCCTATCCCGCCCGCTATGCGCGGGTGATTGGCGTCGCCGCCACCGATGCTCAAGGCGAACGCGCCGAATTTTCTAACTACGGCGCAGGGGTAGATATCGCCGCTCCTGGTGGCGGACATGGCAGCAAGATCTGGCAAGAAACCGTCGATCCCAGTACCAACCAGCCGATTATCGCTGGGTTCCAAGGTACGAGTATGGCAGCTCCCCACGTTGCTGGCGTCGCCGCACTAATTAAATCAACAGGCGTTACAGCACCCGAAGAAGTGTTTGCCGTACTCCAGCAGTCGGTTCGCAAAATCGAGCAAGATCCGCAAAACTTCTACGGAGCGGGCAACTTAGACGCTGCTGCTGCCGTCAAACTCGCCCAAAAAGGTAAAATCACCTTCAATGATTTCTTCCGCTGGTTGCGCGATAATGGTTATCTCAACCTCCGCTTCTGGATCGATGGTGGCGCGATCGCACTGGTGCCAAAAATCGCCATGGTGCTGGGATCGTACCTACTCGCCTTCTTGATTCGGAACTATCTACCCTTTAGTTTCCCCCTCTTTAGTGGGATGATTGCTGGGAGCAGTGGGTTGTTTCTCCTCAAGGGACTGTATATATTCGATCTGCCCCAAGCACCCTTCCGTCTCTTAGGCAGTTCGATTCCCGAACTCGGGAATGCAATTTCTGGTGACAGTATGCTCAATCCAATGTTCGCAAGTGTCCTAATTCCGCTAGTATTACTAGTGGTCTGCTGGTCGGTTCCTGCTGGAAAATGGTTTGCAGTTGGCACTAGTTTGGGTGTAGCATCCTGCGTGTTGGTAAGTGCGGTAGTCGCTCCCAATGTGTGGTTGTTAGGTGACGGAGGCATTGCTCGCGGTTTCTTAATCGTGAATGGATTGTTATGTTTTGGTTTAGCTAGATTTGCGGCGAGAGGAGATTCTCAAACAGTATGATTACGGTGATTGGTGGCATTGAGCATAAAGGGTTTGGTACTGGTGCATGGGCATTGGTAACTGAAGATGGGACTACTTACGAGTTGTTAGACTGTCCTCGCGATCTACGCGAAGTGGGATTGCACGTCAAGGTGCAAGGGACGTTAAACGATGATGTCATGACGCTGGCGATGATTGGTAAGGTCTTGAATGTCAATTCTTTCGAGATCTTATAAAATCAGTTTTTGGTTGAATGGCTTGCAGCCATAAACGATATAGGTAGGGACAGCGTTTTTGTCTCTAACTTTGTCGTTTCCGATCGACTAATTAGCTACGATGAATTATAATATCGTCAATTAGAATTGGTTCGGGAACTCAATCATGTCCGAAGAAAAACTCGATCGAATCGAACACCAGTTAAGCCTAGTCTTGCAAGGGATGGGAGTAATGCAGCAAGGGATGGGCGCAATGCAACAAGATATTGCCCTCCTCAAGCAAGATGTCGGTGTCCTCAAGCAAGATGTCGGCGTCCTCAAGCAAGATGTCGGCGAACTCAAGCAGGATATTGTTGCTATGAAGCAAAATGACAATGCTTTGCGGGAAGATATAGTTGACTTACGAAACCGCATCGGTAGTATCGAAGCGTCAATTATGCTCATCGTGCGGGATGGATTTACACCGCTGAGAAATTATGCTGACGATCTAAATTTTGAATTGTCAGAGATGCAACGCAAAAATAGATTGTTAAATCGGCGCGTGAGAAGATTGGAACGCCGGGATCTGACTGACGATTTTGAATATTAATCGATGTCAATTTTTGGGTAGGTGAAGCGATCGATCGAACATTGAGGATGAAAAGTCGCCCGATCGTGTGCTAAAATACGATGTTTGGACTCTAAATATTAACTCTTCAACGTTCTCAGTTGAGACGGATAGAGATATGTAGGTGTAAGCGACACATTATTAACTGAATTACTTTAGTCAACGTGCGCGTACATCGATAGGAGGCGGATTAATACGGAAGAGAACACCACTAGGATAAACTATAATATTGCATGGCCAGTCAGAAAACAGCAGATATCGGCTTCACCCTCGACGATTTCGCAGCATTACTCGATAAATACGATTACCACTTTAGCCCTGGCGATGTCGTTGCTGGTACCGTATTCAGCCTGGAGCCACGGGGCGCTCTGATTGACATTGGCGCGAAAACTGCGGCATATATTCCCATTCAGGAGATGTCGATCAACCGTGTCGATCAACCTGAAGAAGTACTCCAGTCTAACGAAACTCGCGAATTTTTCATCCTCACCGATGAAAATGAAGACGGGCAACTCACTCTCTCCATCCGCCGGATCGAATACATGCGGGCGTGGGAGCGGGTACGCCAGCTTCAAGCCGAAGATGCGACCGTGCGATCGCAAGTATTTGCGACCAACCGTGGTGGTGCCCTAGTCCGCATTGAAGGACTGCGCGGATTTATTCCCGGTTCGCACATCAGCACCCGCAAAGCGAAAGAAGAATTAGTAAACGAAGAACTTCCCCTCAAGTTCTTAGAAGTAGACGAAGATCGCAACCGTCTGGTATTGAGCCACCGTCGCGCCCTAGTCGAACGTAAGATGAATCGCCTCGAAGTCGGCGAAGTCGTGATCGGTTCGGTACGCGGCATCAAACCTTACGGTGCATTCATCGATATCGGTGGCGTCAGCGGACTGCTGCACATTTCCGAGATTTCACACGACCACATCGACACGCCGCACAGCGTGTTCAATGTCAATGATGAAGTCAAAGTAATGATCATCGATCTCGATGCCGAGCGCGGACGGATCTCGCTATCTACCAAGCAACTAGAGCCAGAACCGGGCGACATGATCAAAAATCGCGATCGCGTGTATGAAATGGCCGATGAAATGGCCGCTAAATATCGTGAGATGTTGCTAGCTAAAGCTTCCGGTCAACCCTTAGAATCGATCGAGATTCCGCCCGCAGTAGAAGAAGAAGTAGTCGATTTAGTAGAAGAAGAAATTCCCTCTGCTATTGAGGAAGACGTAGTAGTAGAAGAAGCAACTGCTGAAGCCTAAATCCATTTTGATTCTTAGTGGCTAAAATAAAGAGAGGGCTAGTCCCTCTTTTTATTATTCCCATCCCACTAAAGGCTGACCTAAAGCCCAAAACCTAAAACCTAAAACCTAAACTATGCCTCCCCGTTGGCCGCGCGAACCCGATCGAAACGACCCCGAATATCGTAAATTAGACGATCGAATGACATTTGCATTTCATGTCGCCCTGTTCTCAGCATCCAACTCTGGACTGTGGTTTTTTGACATCTTTCAAAAAGCAAACTGGAGCTGGGCTGTCTGGGTGACTAGTATCTGGGCATCAGTCCTGTTCGGACATGCTCTATACATCTTCACAATTGCCGATTACTCGCCAAAGTCTAATAGCTAACTAAGGATCGCCGGAATGTGGGCATTCCCACTATCGATCCAGTTGCACCTTTACTATTGCCAACTAATCCCCAAATTATCATGGCTAGCAATCAACAAATCGAAGAATTAGCAGCAGAAATCGGCGATAAAGTCTACATCGATGTTGCGAAGTGGCACCTTTATCTCAAAGATGCTAAACTCCACACCACATTAGCCGAACAAGTTTTTCCATTGTTAATTAGTGGTTTGACTGGCGATAAACTCACCGAGATCCTTACTAATATCTCGATCGATCTCGGTGGCGGCAGACAAAAAATGCCCCTACTCAATCTCATCCCCGTCACATCTCAAGCCAGATTGATGGACATCCTCGAAGACTACGCCCGCACTCTCTAGCATGGGGTGGTTCGATAATTATTAATTAGTAATTAATAATTACCTCTCCGACAGCCTCGATCCTAGCTGGTGGGCAGTGCCCACCCTACCAACTAGAACCTAGATGGTGGGCAGTGCCCACCCTATGCACTATCCACTATCCACTATCCACTATCCACTAAAGAATGATCGACACAGTAGACATCAAACGCGATATTAACATCCTGACCGATCGCCTGGGCAAGACCCAGGAATATCTTTGACATCCCGGCACTGACAGCCAAGATTCAAGACTTGGAGCAAGTAGCCGCTCAGCCAGAGTTTTGGGAGAACCAAACGGTGGCTCAAGCTGCCATGCAAGAACTCAACGAGTACAAGTCTCACCTAGCACAATTTCGGCACTGGCAAAGCAGCATCGCCGATGCTCGAACCGCGTTAGAATTGCTAGAACTCGAACCTGATGAAGCACTAGAACGAGAAGCCCAACAAAACCTTTCCCAAGTCGGTGTAGAACTCGATCGATGGGAATTAGAACAGTTACTATCAGGAACCTATGATGCGAAGGGGGCAATACTTACGATTAACGCTGGTGCTGGGGGCACAGATGCCCAGGATTGGGCTGAAATGCTCTTGCGGATGTACACCCGTTGGGCGGAGGCGCGTAAATTTAAAGTCCAACTTGCCGAAATCTCCGAAGGAGAAGAAGCCGGACTAAAATCCGCAACCCTGGAAATTGAGGGCAAATATGCCTATGGCTATCTCCGCAGTGAAAAAGGCACTCACCGTCTCGTGAGAATTTCGCCATTTAATGCCAATGATAAACGCCAGACGAGTTTTGCTGGTGTGGAAGTGATGCCACTGATTGACAATTCTGTGCAACTTGACATTCCCGACACCGATCTGGAGATCACTACCACCCGTGCGGGCGGTAAGGGCGGTCAAAATGTGAATAAGGTAGAAACAGCCGTCCGGATCGTCCACAAGCCTACGGGGGTTGCTGTGCGCTGTACTCAAGAGCGCAGTCAGCTTCAAAATAAAGAGAAAGCCTTAGTGATTCTCAAAGCGAAGTTACTAATTATCGCTCAAGAACAAAAAACTAAAGAAATCGCCGAAATTCGCGGCGATATCGTTGAAGCTGCTTGGGGTCAACAAATCCGCAATTATGTCTTTCATCCCTATCAAATGGTGAAGGATCTCCGCACGAGTGTAGAAACAACTGCCGTTACTGATGTGATGAATGGTGAAATCGATGAATTTATCGAAGCATATCTCCGTCAAGAAAATCAGATGGTGAGTTAGTCTAACTCACATTTTAATTACGCTACGAATGAAGACTGTCAGTTAGTGCATCAATTATAGATATTCAGGAAAGATGTTGAAAATTAGAGATTTTTGGGTAACTTGGCGACGGTATCGGTTTGGGATATTGTTGTTTGGTGTCTGTGTGAGCGCGATTTTGGCATCGCCACAGGTAGCCATGTCTACGCCGCCAAGCAGCAGCGTTAGCGCTGAGTCAAATGTCAGCTCTGAGCTAGCAAAACAACCTGGAGTACAGTCGAGTAAGTCGCCAACTATACCTACGAAGAAGCCTACTACTTTAACGGCAAATGTTCGGAAGACAGTTCTAGAAAATGGGCTGACAGTCTTAACCAAAGAAGTCCACAATGCTCCAGTTGTAACGGTACAGGTTTTTTATAAAATTGGTTCGCGGAATGAAGCTCCAGGGGTCAATGGGATCGCTCACCAATTAGAGCATATGTTATTTAAAGGTACCAAAGATCGCCCGGTTCAATTCGGGCGATTATTTGCAGCTTTAGGTAGTAATTTTAATGCTTTTACCAGTTACGATCAGACGGCTTATTTTGGGACGGTGGAGAAGAATAAGCTTACGAGTTTATTGACATTAGAAGCCGATCGAATGCAGAATTCGACGATCGATACTGAGAAACTGACTGGTGAAAAGCGGGTGGTAATTTCGGAACTCCAAGGCTATGAAAATAGCCCTAGTTATCGACTCGATCGACTTGTCAAACGCGCGGCTTTTCCTAATAGTCCTTATGGTTTGACGGTTGGCGGTACTAAAGCCGATGTCGAGAAATTTACCGTCGAACAGGTGCGTTCTTATTATGATTCATACTATGCACCCAATAACGCCACATTAGTGGTGGTAGGCGACTTCGATACTCCCAGTTTGATGGCGAAAGTGCAGCAGACATTGGGTAAAGTACCGCGTCGCGAACTGAAAGTGGCGAAACCGCAGATCGTGCCAGTTACTACCAAGCCCAACCAGCGGTTGACGCTCAAAGAACCTGGTAGTACCCAAATCGCGATCGAGACGTATCCATTACCCAATGCCAATCATCCCGACGTTCCCGCGATCGATGTGATGAATTATGTCCTCACCGAAGGACGCAGCTCGCGGATGTATCAGTCGATCGTCGAAACCGGGATTGCGACTAGTCTCGACGGTGGTGCAGCCAATCTCGCAGCAGGTGGTTGGTATGAGCTGTCTTCGATCGTGGAAGTCGGTAAATCTTTGCCAAAACTCGAAGCGGCTATTGCTAGAGAAATTAAGCTCATTCAATCCAAACCCGTCACCACCACGGAAATCTCTCGCGCCAAAGTCCAACTCAAGGCTGGCTATCTGCTCGGCAATCGGGATATCAATAGTCAAGCCAGACAACTCGGTAGCGACCAAACTACCACTGGTGACTATCAATTTACCGATAAATACCTCGCCGGAGTCGAACGCGTCACCGTTGCCGATATTCAGCGCGTAGCCAAAAAATATCTCCAACCCAATCTAAAAACGATCGGCTTTTTTGAACCCACCCAAATTACCGCCGCAGTACCAGCAGCACCCGGTGGCGGTGCCCAAACAGTCGCTAATTACAATCCAGGTACGCCTGTAGACCCCAGCGAACTGGCAAAATATCTCCCCCCACTCGATGCCGATAGCATCAGCCAGACGCAAGCCTTGCCCCAAGAGGTGAAGCTCAAAAATGGCTTGCGGGTATTCTTACTCCCTGATGCCAGTACGCCGACGGTAACTTTGACCGGGAATATTCAAGCGGGGACGGAATATGACACGCCAGACAAAGCCGGATTAGCCTCGCTAACTGCTGCCAATCTGATGAGTGGTACCAAAACTCAAACTGCTCTGACGATCGCCAAAACATTGGAAAATCGCGGTGCGGGACTGGGGTTTGCGGCTAGTCGCGAAGGTGTGGGCTTGGGTGGGAATGCTTTGTCTAAAGATTTACCAATCCTGTTGCAAACATTAGGTGATGTCGTCCAAAATGCTAACTTCCCCGCCCAGAAATTTGAACTCAGCCGTCAACGGGCGCTGACAAGTCTCAAACTCGAACTAGATAGCCCCAACAGCGTGGCGCGGCGCAAATTTCAGCAGACGATTTATCCCAAGAATCATCCGTTTACGATTTTCCCCACCGCTCAAACCTTAACTGGTTTGACGGGGACAGATTTACAAGCCTTTTATCGCCAGCACTACCTCCCAAGTAATACGATTCTCGCGATCGTCGGGGACTTCAAAGTTGCCGATGTCCAACGCTTATTAGAAGCCAACTTGGGTAAATGGTCTGCCACTGCTAAAGCAGTCAAACTCGATTATCCCACTCCCCAATTACCGACCGCGCAGGTGCAGGTTAACCCCGCGCTCCCTGGCAAAACTCAATCAGTTACCCTCTTGGGCAATAAAGCGATCGATCGCAAAGATCCGCGTTTTTACTCCGCCTTGGTATTAAATCAAATCCTCGGTGGCGATACCCTCTCCAGCCGTCTGGGTACCGAAATTCGCGATCGTCAAGGTTTAACTTACGGCATCTATAGTAGCTTTGCTGCTGGCAAACGTCAGGGTACCTTCATCATCTCGATGCAAACCGCTCCAGAGGATGCTCAAAAGGCGACTCAAAGCACGATCGCACTGCTAAAGGATCTCCAAGCTAAAGGCGTCACCCAAGCCGAAGTAGATAACTCCAAACGCAGTATCTCTGGCAACTATACTGTCGATCTTGCCTCCCCTGACGAAATCGCTGGCGCAACTCTCGGCAATGCCGTCTTTAATTTAAACCCCAATGAAATTAGCGAATTTCCTCAGAAAATTAAAGCTGTAACATTGGCACAAGTAAACCAAGTCGCCAAGGAACTAATTCAACCCGATCGATTGGTTGTCATCACCGCAGGGCCACCAAAGAAGTAACTTTAAATCTTGTAGACTAGCTTAAAAGTAGGGGTAGCATGAGTTGCCCCTATTTTTATTAATTATTATTTAATTAACCAAGCTTTTCTTTGATTTTAGCAACATCCCGAAAACCGACAGCGATCGCGATGCCATCTTTGACAAAAATCGGTCGTTTGAGTAACATTACATCTTCACTAAAAGCTTTTATCCACTCGGTTTCATTCCAGGCATCTTTAGTTTCATCGAGCAATCGATAAGATTGTC
>NZ_JANMZA010000429.1:0-2378 GCF_031382685.1 Chamaesiphon sp. OTE_8_metabat_110
GGATTGGTAAGGACTGATGCGGGCTTGGGTTCAGTGATGATTGACTCGCAGCCGCTGGCGGTGGCAATGTTGTCCGCCTGGTTATTTAAAGAGCGGATTGGCGCGATCGGGATTTGTGGCTTGGTGTTGGGCGTGCTCGGAATTAGTTGTATCGGTTTACCTGTGGAGTTGTTGAGTCAAATTTCGACTAGTGGCGCGAGTCAATTCGATCTATCGGGATTATTGGAGCGCGGCGAGTGGTTGATGCTCCTAGCTGCCCTCTCAATGGCCGTAGGCACGATCTTAGTCCCATTTGTCACCAAATATGTCGATCCGGTGATTGCAACGGGTTGGCACATGATTATCGGCGGGGTACCGTTGGCGATCGGTTCGTTGTATTGGGAGTCAAACCAATGGACGGCGATTACTGGGTATGATTGGATCTCGATCGCTTACTCGACGGTATTTGGCAGTGCGATCTCCTATGGGTTGTTTTTCTACTTTGCAGCCAAGGGCAATCTGACTAGTCTGAGTTCTTTGACTTTTTTGACTCCAGTATTCGCCTTATTATTCGGTAGTTTATTTTTAGGTGAAACTCTCGATTTACTCCAATGGTGTGGAGTTTGCCTGACACTAGTAAGTATTCTATTTATCAATCAACGGGACTATATCTGGAGTCAATTAACTGGCGTTCCGGTAACTACGGAAACCTCGCTACCAGTCGATGCAGCAGATCTGGCACCTTTGGAGACAAAAATTAGCGCTTATTCTGCGGAAGAATGAGATTGAACTAATCAATATTGCTCGTCAAACAATCTCTCCAAGCCTGTGGGTTTTGGAAATGCACATTATGACTGCAATTTGGCACGATCTTGAGGATTGCGTGCGGACACGATCGAGCTAGCTCTTGATTGATGTCTACAAATTTGCGATCGAGTGCCCCGACAATTAATGATATCGATTGCGGATGAACTTTTAACCTGTCGCCTAAGTACGGCTGATTTCCTAATCCAGCAAATTGCAAGGATTTAGATAGCTTGTGCGGTTTATTGGTAGCAATTCGCAGCTCGATTAACGATGGAAACTCTGGATGTTTATCGATACCAACAAATAGCGATTGTCGATACCAATCTCTGACAAAATCAGCAAATGGTTCGGTAGATAAGCGATCGATAATTTGGAGATCGCTGGCGATTCTAGCTTGTCGATCGATTTCAGTTGCTAAACCTGGAGAAGTTGATTCTAAGATTGCACGATCGAATCTATCTGGAAACTCTAGAGCGAGATACAATGCCAATCTACCGCCAAAAGAATAACCCGCGATCGCGCATCGATCGACACCCAAACTGTCTAATAACTCAATAATGCCGAGAGCCGTATTAACAAAATTATATCCATTTTCTTCATCAATAACTTCAGTTTTACCATGTCCGGGTAAATCGATCGCAAGGCAATTATATTGCCAGCTTAAGGATGCAATTACTTCTCGATAATCTTCACTACTGCCCATCCAGCCATGCAGTAGTAGCAATGGTGATAAATTCAGCGTGCTAGTTTGAGTATAATGCCATCGATACATGAGCAAAATAGATTAAAAAATTAGGGTGCCAATCTACGCCACCCTAATTAAATATAAAGGATTTTGAATCGAGACCGTTACTGCCATTACCCACGGAATAGACACCATTGCGATCGCCGAAAATAAATTTATCAGCACCACAACTAGTGAGTGTACCGACTTCACCAACGCCCCTCGCAGTGTTATTCGTCGTTACTTTCAATAACTCTTATCGCTTGACATTCTTAGATAATATGTATATACATATGATATGGCAGATCGAATACCCCAATCTCAACTTACTGGAGTGAGTCAAGTACCTGCAACCTGTATGGGAATGCACGTCCGTCGCGCTTCACGGATTATTACGCAGGTATATGATGCGGCATTACGCCCTGTGGGGTTGGTGTTGAGCCAATTTACCCTACTGGTTTGCATTAGTATGATGGAGTCTGCGCCGATTACTCACCTAGCGCAAGAGCTATATACCGATCAGACGACTTTAACTCGCAATCTCAAGCCACTAAAGCAACGGGGATTGGTGGCGATCGATCCGGGCGAGGATCGACGGGTCAAATTGGTTTCTCTCACAGTTGAAGGTCGATCGATCTTGGCTCAGGCACTGCCGTTGTGGGAGCAAGCACAAGCCCAGGTGATGCAACACTTCGTTGGCGTAGCCTCTCAGAATGAGAATCGACAGCAGTGGCAAACGTTGCTATCGCTATTATCCGATCTAAAAAATCTCAGCTAGCTTAAAAATTTATCAGAAACATGTATATACATATAAATCTTAGAGGATTAATCTGATGAAGCTCTACAGTGTTCCGCTGTCACCCTTTGC
>NZ_JANMZA010000455.1:0-9768 GCF_031382685.1 Chamaesiphon sp. OTE_8_metabat_110
TAGCGATCGTTACCAGGTAGAAACCACGATCGATCTCCTCAGTTCACCAATAGAACAATATTACCTGATTTGTACGGCAAAAAGACTTACTCTAGAGTAGAGAAAGTCTTGCTCAATGCAGGATCTTGCCTTATGTCTCGACCAGAATCGGCTGCCACGCATCAGGCGGAAAAAACTAGATGATATGAGTATACTCAACCTAGAGAGAGATTTTTTAAAAAACTAATCGAAGGAGAGAAGAAGTACTCTCCCCCTTTCAATTTCACAAATTGGGCAAACTGGTTTTCTGGTTCAATGTCCGGCTTGACTGTCGCTTTCCCCCATTCTTGGAGCCAATTTTGGGGAGGTTTTGGAGCCTCACCGATCGCAGGATCGCTCCGATCTCCTTGTTTCTGACCGATGACTGCATCGAGTCCACTCTTGTCATAGTTGGGATTTTGTCCTCCAGAAAATCCTGGTTCCAGAAAGTTGGGATTATTGCACCAGAAACGCTGAATAAACTCGAACTGCTCCCAGATATCAGACTGATAGCACATGAAGAGTAGGCCTACTCCATTTGTCGGTAAATCATTGAGATCCTCAGAAGTGCTCAAAGGACCACCATAGGTGATGCCCCGACGAGCAATGCGGTGACCCAGTTCTTCTTCTTCACTTTGGGCAAAAGCACCGCCTTTCTTGAAAGATTCCAGACGTGGATTGCTCTTGCGGACATGTGCGTGGAAGGGACATTTGAGTCCTTCGGGATCGCCCTTGTAATTGAAGTCATTGGGGATAGTTGGTTCATTGGATTCGACCCAACCGCCATCACCCGGTTGCAAAACCAGCGGCGTGCCATCTTCGTAACGCCCAACTGCCATTGCGCCACCCAGTTCTGTTGGTAAACCTAGTTTCTCAGCGATCTTTGCTTCGGCAGTTTTAAACCCCTTGACGTTCTGCTCAAGTTTGCGAAAGACCAAAAAGCTACCAAAGCTTACATCTGGCGATCCGTTAGGATCGGGAATTAGTACTAGTTTGAGAGGTGCTCCTGGATGTTTCCAGTATTTGCTAGTTACTCCTTCAAGTTGCTTTTCGAGGAATGCTGGTTGGCTGACACCATCTGCATAGCCAAAGTGTTCGACGACATTACCAAATTCTTTTTGAACAGCACTTCCACCCACAGTAGCCTCGAACTTGCGGCGTAGCGTCAGTCCATGCTCAACTGTTTTGATGGTAGCGATGTCCTTTAACTCCAAACCAACTGCCAATTCAGCAGCGGTAAGATCCGCAGGATTGTCATCGGCGAGAATAATTAATGCATGAATAGGACCTTTGAATCCATCATCCCAGCTATCAACAGGCGGGTCTAGAAGAACTGTTTGGCGACTTTTCATCCCTTCCTGAAAAGCGTTGGCATAGAACGGGGCTGGATTTCCAAATAGATCGGGTACTTCAGTCGGTCGCTGCTGCTCTAGAGGCTTTGCACTGTTTGAACCATTAGGTTTGGAAATTCCGAGGTAGTCATAGCCAATAGCCGTCAATGCAAAGTGAGTAAACAATCCAGCATCTGTTTTGCTGCGTTTGTATTCTTCTGAGGCATCCAATTGGCTTTTTGCCGAGGTGATTCGGGTAGTAGCAAGTTTGGAGATCCATCCTTTCACTTCGGCAATCTTTCCAGGTTTAAAGGTTAGAAAAATATGCGCGACACGATCGCGTCCATGTCCATTAAGGATATTTCCTTGTAAATCTACAAGAAAATCTTCATACTGCGAATCGGTTTGGTCAATCGGTCCAGCATTAGTATTGAGATTGAGAGGCATTTTGACACTCCAACTAGTTAAAACAGAATACAGTGAAGTATTGCAGCAAGCTTTCATTAAGGCAGGGGCTTGATCAGAAGATTGCGGAACTGAACACGACCAGTATGAAATTGCAATCCAATGAATCCACTGAGGCGTTTCAAAGGAGTTGGAATAATACCTTCTGATACTTGTTTGCCATTAAGACGAACAGTTACTTTGTTGCCTTTTGCAGTAATGTGGAATGTATTCCAGTATCGGTTGGCTGTATCATTACCATCTGGAGCAAGTGCCTTAGCAGCCCATTGAGTAGCGGGTGCAAGACCATAGATCGCCCCCGTTTTGAAAAATGAATCGCCAAAGATTGCTTGAGGAAAACGACTACTAACAAAATTTTTACCAGTTTCATCGATCTGAATCTCAGTTACTCGATCGTAGAAGTTATCAAAAGCGGTTTGGTTCGAGAAGTCAACACCTGCTGGGTCAGGCATTCGTAGTAAAATCCCTGAGTTGGGAATCAGAGGTTGGGAACGATAGGTACGGAAGGCTTTCCAATCAACAATCAGCTCAAAATTGTCAAATGTTTCCGGGAGATAGGAAAATCCAATATTTCCTGTTGGGTTAGTTTCTATGATTTCATCGTTTAGATGAATGATGCCTTCATAGGGAACTTCCAACCACCCTCGACTCTTTGCTAAAGATACTGAAAATTCTGAAAGTTCACTCTTGTCCCCCTCATAAGAATCATGACGATCGACAATATCGACAGCAACCTTGCGGCTCAGGGCTAATCCAGTTAGAACGGGATTGGCTGAACCAATTGTGGTGAACAGAGCTTGGTCACTGCAATAAGCATTGGTTACATGGTGAAAGTGCCCATTCACATCAGTGACAGATGTCTGCGGATCATCACCCATCCAGAGTGTGCCCGCATCATGAAAGGTAGTACCCACGCCTTGTTTACGGTCAGTGTCATTTAGTATATTTCCGGTATAGGTTAAGGAACCTCCATTGGCTAGAGTCCGAGCAATAGCATGACCAGTGTCAAAAATATCATCCCAGATAGGGTTATTCAAGTGGTTGCCAGGTTTGAATTGCACCCAGGCACGGCGATGATTGAATGTCTGGTCAAAGTCGGCATTTCCTGCTAAGTCAATGTAGTCGAAACCAGGATTACCTATGAGGAAATCCCTACCACCTTGAACTTCGCCGGAGGCACGCAGCACCAACCCAATCTTATCTGCATCAAATTCCTGAGCGATTTGGCTCTGTATGTCGAGATCGGGAATCATTTTGTACATATTGTTATCTGGCCCATCAGCATTAGTGGCTGCATAGAGCTGATACTGATATCTACCATTTGAGCCTTCGCATTGAATATGGAGGCTGGCTAGCTGCAAAAGATCGGCAAGCTCCTTTCCGGGCCAAGTGGTTTTCACAAACTCTTCCAGCTTCGTCCTTTCCACAGCAAAGGCAATATCTGCACGCAGGTGAACCATGAAATTTCGTCCTAGTAGTTCCTGTCCGGAGGGAGCCAGTCCAGAGCCTACAAGGGAGAAGGATTCCAGTGCGATTCGTGTGGACTCGATACAGCTCATCGCCAGAACCACCTGACAGTGGGGTGCAATTATGAGTTCTTTAGACTCATCATTATTTTTCACCACAATTTTGCGTACTATCCGCGTCCCAATATTTGGACTTTCGCTGCTGGTTTCACAATCTAGACGTACTACATGGGTGAAGGGCACGACCGCAATACGGAGATCGGCACTACGCCCGTCCGCATGGTCTGCGCGGATACTCCCTGTCAAAGCTGGTAAGCTGGAGTATTTGTCAAGAGCAAAGAGTCCAGAGATATAGGATTGGGTCTGTACTGCAATGGGGGCCTGGAGAACTTGAGTAATGCGGGAGTCTGTTGTTCCTCGTTTCTGGTCTAGGAAAAATTGTACAGCCCTGTTCAGACCAACTTTTTGAGGGCCACTCTCACTTTTAGCAAGTTGCACTGGGTCAAAAACAAAATCATCGCTGGGTAGTACCCCAATCTCGTATTCCAGAGTTTCATAAGCTGAAAGAGCATCACCCCGATTTAGAACCTTCTTGTCGTCAAAAGGGTCTTTGTGCTCAATAGGGCGAGTCCCCACCGATCGATCGGGGGTTACCAAATAGTCCCGAACTTCTTGGGGCCACTGCTTTAAGTCAGATTCTTGGAAACGGGGACACCAGCCTCCCCAATAAATTCCTTTGCCTCCCACACAGTAAGCTTGCCCGGTAAAGGGTTGGTTGCTGCGCCAACCTACGCCCCAAACAAAATTGCGAGTTTCTGGTTGACTACCTGCTCCTACATTTAGAAATATTCCTGGATCGTTGAGTCCTAAGTTGGGGATATTTTGTCCATGCTCAGGAACTAGGAACGGACCAGCCTCAAGTACCAATACCCGTAGTGCCTTGAAGCCATCAGTATCGAATTCATCTTTACCCTCTATTTTTCCAAATCGCTGGCGGCTCAGCTCGTAGATTTTTGAAGCACAATAGCCGCCATACATTCCCGATCCGAGTACCACCACATCTATACCTTCTGAATCAGACGTGGCTTCCTCCCATGTACTACAAATAAAGCGACCCAAAACATCGCGTGAAAAAGACGTAAATTCAGGTTCTGTTGGCATTTTAGACTCCAGGTATAAGGTCTAATCAAATAGTCAAAGCGATTCTCCACGGAGAGGCGTCGCCAACGAAAAGTAATTAGAACGGAGCAATCAAGATCGTAGCGATCTCAGTCGAGTCTATTCTCAATAAGGTTAATGAAAATATTCTCTCAATCGCTAGAAAGAGGACCGAGCGGTGAAAACTTTAATAAGAGAGGAGTGTATAGCTTATTATTTTTTAGCAAATTCTCCACGGGAGAGGCTTCGCCAACAAACTAGCGGAATGTGGGCTTTAAATTAGCATACGAGCGATAAGAGCTAAGTACCCCGACATAATTAATTAAACAAGATTTTACCTAGACACCTTTTCAGTAAAGGAGTTGATAATCGTCAACGTATAATTAATTCTGCTTAGATAATTATATGGTTGAGAAAGTATTATTGACAGACCTAAAATTGGGGGAGCGATCTGAATACACTACAGTCTAATCATTTAAGTGACATATTCTGCAATTTGAGTATTATTTGTAATAAAAATTAGGAAATAGAGAAGACATCAGCGTAAGCACCGACAATCGTATCCAAATCGTCTGAAATCAGCCGTTTCTTCGTGGGACTATCATAAACGACAAAAATTGATTTCCCGTCTCCATTCAGAGTCAATCCTTCAGCACGATCTTTACGATCGCCATGAGGGATATCTCCAAGGTAGTTCAATTGTCCGTTCTTTCGAGTGGAAAGACTGTTATCTTCGAGGGTGAATAGATTATCTAAGCGAAATAATGAATGCGACCCGTCTAGTTCCATCGTTGGTCCAGCAAGCACGAGTAAACTTTCACCATTTTCTTCCCAACATAATTCTCGAATTCCCAAGCCATTGAGGTCGAGGAAATGACGCTTGTATTGCCTGCTATCATCGGTAATAGTTTTAAGGTTTAGCTCATGAGATGAGCCTAACTCAACTTCAATTTCTAGCAAGATTGCGATCCCACGCAGTACTGGACCCCGCAGCCCAATTGCCACTCTGTTGCCGCGAACTGCCAATCCTTCAATATCAAATCCGTTCTCCTTGCCGGGAAGATGGAAGTAAAATTCGCTCCCAAGTAAAGAACCGCGATCGTCACTATCGATCGCCTGTGCCAGATCGAGGTATTCGTCTGTTACTAATGCTTTAATCAGTGAGTTACTCTTCCCCTCTCGCTTCAACCAGGCTGTTTGGGGAGAGCTATGCTCTAGCTTTCCAGCTTCATTAACCGGAATTCGAGCTAATAGGTAACGATTTTCCTCACGCTCTACTTCGATCAGCTCTTTTTTTTCAACTTTAAACTTGTCCGGTTTAACATCCACCTTTTTACGCTTACTACTATGAGAGCCAACAAGCCAAAGGTAGCCATCAGAATAGTCTAATCCTTAGACATCAACCTCTCCTTTATCTTCATCAAAGCCATCAATGAAGTCTTTAAAATAAAACCGTTGGTGCGCTCCAAAAACACCAGGACTGTTCTCTAGGCGAGTAAATCTCTCGATCGCATTTAATTCATCATTTCCCAACCACAAGTATTTCCCTTGATGGGATAAAACTGCCCCCGATAAATTCTTGATGATATCTGCTCTGATTTCAGCATTTAGATCTAGATCGCACAAGATTTTTACTGATTCTAATTTTTTTAAGTCTGCCATTTTAAGACTATAGTTACACAGCGTTACAAATTGTTTACTTTCGAGTATCAACTTATCATATCAAGATATGATAAGTTGTGGTTGGAGATATTTAGGATTACTAACAAAGTTATTAGCTTAAAAAGCTACAGACAACAGCTTTGAACCAATTGGAGTAATTATTTAGAGGGATCGTACTAGATCTCCGAGTCGGGTTTTATATTACCGTTTTTAATAATCAAAGAAGCTACCGAGCTGGAGCAACTCTAAGTGGGGTTTTTTGCATAAACCCCTAGTAGGCTCTCAGGCTTATGCGAGAACTCAAGCCGCGATCGCCGCTCCAATTGTGGACGTATATCAAATGGATCTGGTTGGTTACAACGTTAATCCACCGCGTTCATTTGAAGTTCATGTGGGTTATCAAGCTTCAGCCAATATTCAAAAGCGATCGCTCGTGCTAGCCAAACGTCTACAGCAGTTAGTTTCCGTCTTATCGCCTAACTTACAATCCCCGCAAATTTATACACAGCCAGATCCTGCTCAAGGAAGGAGCGATCGTGCGAGTTTTCACCAACGCGGCTATGCAGCTTGCGTCACCTTGGAAGATTTCTTTGCGGGGCCGTTGCCCACCTCGCCCACCGCAGAGCCTAATTCCAACTATCACCGAGATGGCGACACTTTCGTCGATTTTGACTATGCGGCTGACATTGCCCGATTGGTGGGCACAGCAGCATGGTTGACAGCCAATTTATAAACAATCCTCAATCATCAGGAGAATTAAAAATGCATTTTTGTAATAATCCATCTTGTCACAATCCCCTGCATTGCTTTTTGCCACCATATGTGATCGATCGTCTCACCGAATCTGACGATCCGGAAATTCGTCGGTTAGGAATTGACGCGACGGCTAGTGCCGCAGCAACACGGGCAGTTCGATCGACTTTTGCTGCGATGCCAATGATGGCAGCTATTCCCTCACCAGCAGGGAATAAGCATCGTCTGGTTTACGATATGAAAAACCGACAATCTCCACTTCCTGGCACACTGGTGCGTTCTGAAGGTGCTCCGGCAGTCACAGATAAAGCTACCAATGAAGCATATGACTATTCTGGTGTTGTTTATGACTTTTACAAAGAAATATTCCAACGCAACTCCCTTGACGATCGTGGGATGACTCTCAAATCTAGCGTTCATGTGGGTCGGCGATATAATAACGCTTTTTGGGATGGGAGACAAATGGCTTATGGTGATGGCGATGGTCAAATTTTCATCAGATTCACCAAAGCAATAGATGTAGTAGCCCACGAGTTAACTCACGGCGTAGTCTCCTTTACAAGTAATTTAGATTATCAAGACGAGCCTGGAGCATTAAACGAGCATTTTGCCGATGCGATCGGCGCAATGGTTAAGCAATGGTATCTCAAACAAGATGTCAATGCAGCTAACTGGTTGAATGGGGACGCTATTATGGGATCAGGAGTCACAGCTAAATGTCTTCGCACCTTCAAAGAAGGAAAAGCCTACGAAAACGATCCGCTTTTGGGCACAGATCCCCAGCCCAAACACATCCGCGATAAATACACTGGCAATGATGACAATGGCGGCGTACACATTAACTCTGGCATTCCCAATCATGCTTTTTACCAAGTGGCGATCGCCATCGGCGGTAATTCTTGGGAAAAGACTGGCAAAATTTGGTATCAAACTCTAAAAAATCTCAATCAATTTAGCCAGTTCCAAGAAGCCGCCAGCATGACTCACCTGGTTGCAGGTTCGCTATTTGGAGCTGGTAGTTTAGAACAGCAAGCTGTCAAAACTGGCTGGAGTGCCGTAGGTATTACTGTTTAGTATTGTCACTAACAATCCGTCACTAAACTTGGTTTAGTGACGGGATCTAAATTAAAAGGAAAATTATCATGGCAACTGATAAAAGCAAAAAGCAAGTATCCGATCGAGGAAAAGTGCGAGCCATAGCAGCAGCAATGATCGATCTGCCCCCAACAGTCGATCCGCCCATTGTAGGTTCCCGCACGCGGATTTGGAAACAAGATCCCTCAGTTAAAGAACTTGCTCTACCCAGAGATGTTTACATTCACGCTCAAGTCAAAGAAGGCCCCAGTGACTCCCAAATTGCGATCGGAGGGTTATCGCCTGTAACTCCAGACTTGAATCAGGATTTTCTGATCGATCCTGCTAGCGATGGAAAAGCCTTCGATGCGGTACATACCTATACTATTGTTCGTCAAGTGCTAACAATGTACCAGCGAGTTTTAGACAGAAAAATTCAGTTGCAATGGAATAGTAATACCGATCTAGATCCAATCTCAGTTCATCCCCAGGCGGGCAGAACTGCCAATGCATATTATAGTCGTAATGAAAAAGCTTTAAAGTTCTTCTTTTTCAAACCTAATAATCAACCAGCCGGAAGTCCTGATGTGTTTACCTGTCGATCTCTAGATATAGTTGCTCATGAGACAGGACACGCCATCTTAGATGCCCTAAAGCCCAACTGGATTTTGGATAATGCGCCAGCCCAAACAGGCGGATTGCATGAATCTTTTGGGGATATAACTTCAATTTTGACAATCCTATCTCAACTAGATCTGGTCGAATATATCGTCGCCCAAACCAAATCTGACTTACATCGCCGTAATATTCTTGCCGTTCTCGCCGAGGAATTTAGTAATGCTTTTGGGATGCCAGAGGGTTTACGCAATGCTGATAATGACTTAAAACTCAGTCAGGTTAGTAACGCGGTTCACGATATTTCTCAGGTATTTACTGGGGCTGTTTATGATATTTTGGCAGATATATTTACAGCTAATCGCAATCCTCGCCTTCGTGATGATGCTATCACCTTATATGAAACTGGTCGATATATGGCTAGTTTGATAATTCGCGCCATTGAAAAAGCCCCAGATAATAATGCTATTTACGCAGATGTTGCTAAGACAGCGATCGAGATTGCTAAGGCTGATGGACATCCAGATTATGCCACTTTTATTGAAAAACATTTCACCTTGCGGGAAATATTAGGTACCCAAGCTTTTGCTGGGCATCCAAATTTATCTCATTTGGGCATATATCCCGATCGGCATGGCTGTTGTGGCACTATGCAGCATCCAGAATATCAAACTTAATATTATCACTAAATCTTACCAGTAATAGTCGTGTTATTCGCAAAACAGATTGTTTTGACATTCGCCATCGCAAGTCTAAATGTATTAACGCAATTCTTCCCTATGCTAAACTTGAATTTTAGTTTAGGGAAGAGCTTTTATTCCTACCAAATACTCTGCGTGAATTCCACTCAGGAAATCAAATATACACTAGCCAACTATCTCTATTTAAGTGCAAGTACAGCATCTCTATCTTGTCTACAATTGAGTCAAAACTTGCCAAATAATCAGGTTAAAACCCATATGAAAATTAAGTTCCGCCAATCGGGAGGATATGCAGGCTTACGAATGGGTTACGATCTAGACACCAACTTACTACCCATTGAAGAAGCTGCTGAGTTACAGTCATTAGTACAAGGAAGTGGGGTTGTACAATCTCAAAGTTCTCGCTCGGAAAACGCAGCGGATTTGATTAATTACGAGATTACGATCGAAACTAAGGAGGGAACGCGCCAGATCGCTTTTGATGATTTAACCTTGCCTGAAAGTATCATACCTTTACTAGATTAT
>NZ_JANMZA010000458.1:0-5241 GCF_031382685.1 Chamaesiphon sp. OTE_8_metabat_110
GTCGATTCATCCCGATCGAAACTTCCGCGATCGCACGGATCTAAACTGTAAGATTTGTAGTTATGCTATCGGTAGCACTGCCGAAAATATTCAACTTCTTTATCTAAATATCATATGTCTGGTGTTACAATCGCCATTTCGTTAGCAATCTGCTTGTTACTGTTTCTGTGGGTTAAGAATCAGCAGAAATTCGGCAGCAGACAACATCATCTCAACAACCGGAAGCTGCGACCCCAACATCCCCATTTAGAACGAAAATTATTAAAATTACTCGGTGGCAATCAGAGTACGGCACATCGCTTGATTCAACAATCTCAACTCAGACACCCCGATAAATCTGCGGATTGGCACTGGGAAAAGGCGATCTACGATCTAGAACGCGATCGATGGCGATAGTCGGTGGTAAATAGGGAATAGTAAATGGTAAGTAATTTCCTCATTTACAAATAACCTACTATCGATTACAAAATATGGAGTTAATACCAGGAATCATTGCCTATTTTATCGGTGGATATATCTGCTGTGTGAGTAGAGTATTCATCTGGCTGATTGCCTCGCATTGGGCAAAAATTTGGGTTGCTGATGCTAGCCAAGCCGATAGTCAAATTTTATCCCTGTCAATTGTGATTACCGTGCTAATAATGTCGGGAATTGCTTTGTTTGTATGGTCGATCGCTAATCATATCAATTACAAATTTACCGAAAAAGGTTTTCTGGCTAATGGTGCGGCGGGTATGGCAATTGCCCTGGCGATCGGTCAAAATGATTGGCTGACGGAAATCGCGAGTAAAATGACATATGCGAGTTAGTTTAGGTTTTAGGCTTTGGGCTTTAGGCTTTGGGTTTTATGGGTGAGCTGTTCGGCTGGTTTGGCAAGGGTTGCGTTAGGATAAAGGGTGCCTAACATTTGACTGACGCTTTATGGCAAGAGTGCCAATCCTGAGCTACGATCGCGGAACTTTGATCTTACATCCACCACCAAAGGGTAGAGGCTGGATGGAGTATGCGACTTGGGACGATCGGATTGAGAAATTTCGGATTCCCGGTCATAATTATCGTGAAGTTATCGAATCACTCCAGCAAGACAATACGGATTTTGTCGATAAAGCCAAAGCCTTTGACGAGCTGCAATTAGACTCTCAGCTCAAGCTCGAACCCTATCCCCATCAAGCCGCAGCTCTACTTGCCTGGAAACAAGCCGGGAGGCAGGGTGTAATCGTCTTACCTACCGGAGCGGGCAAAACGCTCGTCGCGCAGCTTGCGATGGCTGCTACCCCCCGCAGTACGCTGATTTTGGTGCCGACGATCGATCTGATGCACCAGTGGTACGCGCAGTTGTTGACGGTGTTTCCGGGTACGGAAATTGGGTTGCTCGGCGGTGGTTCGCGCGATCGATCGCCGATTCTGATTTCGACTTATGACAGTGCGGCGATTCAGATCGAATCTTTGGGCGATTTATATGGGTTATTAATTTGTGATGAGTGCCATCATTTACCGACTGATTTTTATCGGGTAGTTGCCGAGTACTCGCTCGCGCCTTATCGGCTGGGATTAAGTGCTACACCAGAACGGAGTGACGGTAGACATCAGGATTTAGACATGTTGTTGGGCAAAGAAGTCTATCGCCAAACCGCCGCAGATTTGGCAGGTTCGGCTTTAGCACCCTATCGTGTCGAACAGATCAAAGTTAAATTGAGTCCTGAAGAACTCAGCCGTTATCACGAACTCATTGCCGAACGCGATCGCTTTTTACGCTCTCAGAAAATATCGTTTGGGAGTATCGATGGTTGGCAGAAATTTATTCGCGCGAGTTGTCGATCGACTGAAGGTAGAAGGGCGATGTTAGCGCATCGGGAAGCTAAAGAAATCACGTTATCAACTAATGGCAAATTACGCATCTTAGCCGAGATTTTAGAGCGACATTATCCCGAAGCTACGCTAATTTTTACGAGCGATAATGCCACCGTTTATCGGATCGCTCAATCTCTATTAATCCCCGCAATTACTCACCATACCCCAGTCAAAGAACGCCATCAAATTTTGACCCACTTTCGCGAGGGTACTTATAATGTGCTAGTGGCATCGCAAGTCTTAAATGAAGGTGTCGATGTGCCTGCGGCGAGTATCGCGGTGATTTTATCTGGTACTGCTTCGCCGCGAGAATATATTCAAAGACTGGGGCGAATCTTACGCAAAGGCAAAGCCGATAAGCAAGCCGTCTTATATGAAGTAATTAGTGAAGGTACGAGCGAAGAACGAGTTTCCGCACGACGACGCGGTGACATGGATGAAGAGAAGAAACCAGAAACAAATAATGTAATTCAGTTACCGATTAGATATGGTGAATTTGTCGAACCTGCGCGCAAAGTCGCCGAAGTAGATCCCGATCCGTCACCTCCAGATCCTGATGGTGGCTTGAGATATTAACGAGCGGTTAACGTTATGAGTAAAATCGATCGTAACTATATTCAAACTATGACGGAAATTGTAGATCGATCCAATGCCGAGCACTATTTATGGGGTACGAGTTGTGATGGCTGGCATCTTGTCAAACATGATGACATGAGCGTTATTATCGAACGGGTGCCGCCAGGAGAAAGCGAACAGCGGCATTTTCACATTCATTCACGCCAATTTTTTTATATCTTGACAGGTGAGGCTGAGATCGAAGTTGATGGTGAGATCCGAGTCTTACAGGCACAGCAAGGCATCGAGATTGCCCCTGGTGTAGCTCACCAATTCCACAACAAGTCGCAGTCAGATGTGACATTTTTAGTCGTCTCTGTTCCCTAAGTCTCACGGAGATCGAGTAGATGCACCACTGTCGTAAATAATGCGAGTTCGCGGTAAAGTAATAACGGTTTACTTCCGAACATCCCTATGACTAAAAAAATAATTCAAACCGATCTCGCTCCCGCACCAGTAGGCCCATACAATCAAGCGATCGTCGCAACTGGTAAAATGTTATTTGTATCGGGACAAATCGCGATCGATCCAGCAACCAATCAATTAGTTTACGATGGCGACGTTGCCAAACAAACCGAGCAAGCGATGGCAAATCTCGCAGCTATTCTCAAAGAAGCTGGTGCAAATTTTGAAGATGTAGTCAAGACAGGCGTGTTTCTCAAAAACATGAATGATTTCGCTACAATGAATGAAGTATACGCGCGCTACTTCGATGAAGCCACTGCGCCAGCGCGTGCGTGTGTGGAAGTTGCCAGGTTGCCAAAAGATGTCCTAGTCGAAATTGATTGTATCGCAGTAATTAGCTAACTTGTGAGGAGTTACTTTCCTGCACAATGGCTGCAACCATGCCTGGATCGATAAATGCCTAAATATTCTCTAGTGATTCCGATTTATAACGAAGAGAGTACGATTCCGGCTTTGTATCAGCGGGTGAGTGCAGTGATGGATGGGTTAGATGATACTTCAGAATTGATCTTGGTGAACGATGGTAGCCAGGATCGGACATTAGAATTATTGAGGGCATTGCACGAGCGCGACAGTCGAGTAGTATATCTGAGTCTGGCACGCAATTTCGGCCATCAAATTGCGGTAACGGCTGGCTTGAATTATGTCCGGGGCAAGGCGATTATTGTTTTAGATGGCGATCTCCAAGATCCGCCAGAATTAATTCCCGATTTGCTAGCACTATGGCAACAAGGGTATCAAGTTGTCTATGCTCAACGTACCAAAAGAGTGCGAGAAGGCTGGTTTAAGCGGCTGTGTGCCTTTGCTTTTTATCGCGTCCTCAAACATCTCGCTGATGTGGAAATACCTACCGACACAGGCGATTTTTGCTTGATGGATCGTCAAGTGGTAGATTTGCTCAACCAAATGCCCGAACGCAATCGCTATCTACGGGGGTTGAGAGCGTGGGTGGGTTTTAAACAAATTGCCCTGGAATTCGATCGCGATTCGCGGTTTGCTGGCGAAGTAAAATATACGTTTGCCAAAAGTTTGGGATTGGCAATTAATGGCTTAGTCTCTTTTTCGAGTGTGCCATTGCGATTGTCTACTTATTTGGGATTATTTTCAGCAGTTTTGGCGATCGTCATGGCGATTCTCGTCCTCTATTGGCGAGTATTTACCAATTCTACACTGACTGGTTTTGCGACGATCGCGATCGCGATTTTCTTTCTCGGGGCAGTGCAATTAATTAGTATCGGAATTCTGGGCGAGTACATTGGGCGCATCTACGAAGAAGTCAAACATCGTCCTCTCTATACTCTTTCAGAAGTAGGACGAAAATCAATTGATGATTATTAATTATCAATTAGTTAATCGCCCATAACGATGCGCCATTCGTGTAATTGGTAAGTGACACAATGATTTTTTACCAATGGATCTGCGGCGACAATTCGTTCGGCTTCAGCTAGTGAATCAGCTTGAAATAACATCATGCCACCCCCATGTTCGCCCCAGTATCCCGTCTTTGCCTGGTGTCCGCGATCGATCAAACCTTGTACATAAGCCTTGTGTGCGGGGATATATCGATCGAATTCCGGCTTAGGAACTATTCCAGTTTCAATTTTGACAAACCACATAAATTAGGCTTTAGGGATTAGGTATTAGGCTTTAGGGAGTAGGGATTAGGCTTCATAGATTAGGAATTAGGTATTAGAGATCGGATACCGATCGACGAATAATAGTCGATTGATGTATCAACCCGATTGCACCCTAAAGCCCAAAACCTAAAGCCTAAAGCCCAAAGCCTAATCCCTAACTCTGTGCAATTGTCGATAGCGGCAAAAAGATTGTCAATACTTCCCCTTGTTGGAGATGCTGACGCACGATCAGTTTACCACCGAGGAGTTGAAAGAGGTTTTTTGTCACATTCATGTTCAAACTAAGATTGCCTGTTTCTGGTTGAAAAGTCAAGAGTTGACCGATCGCGTGTCGTACTGTTGGGGCGGTGTGCGGACTTTCATCGGATTCTGGTTGGGATTGGAGTTGAAGTTTTAGTCTGTCGCCGACAGGAGTAACTTCGACTTGGATACGGCTCCCAGAGGGAAGATTGCGGGTAAAGTTTTCGACTAAACCCGTCAAGACACGATCGAGAATTGTGGGGTTGCTGACGACGGCGGGGAGTTTATGGGGAATTGCTACGGCGAGATTGAGATTGCGGCGTTCGGCTTGTTGTTTCCACTGGGGAAGGCTATGCTCCAATAGTTCGCCAATCGACATGGTTGTCAGATCTACCGCTTGGGATGGGGCGGTGGTGGCTAATTCTACACCACT
>NZ_JANMZA010000470.1:0-11417 GCF_031382685.1 Chamaesiphon sp. OTE_8_metabat_110
AGAGCCAGTAGGGTGGGCACTGCCCACCATCTAGGTTTTAGGCAGAATCTATTTTATAGATAATTGCACCTACCTACTTAGTAGCTCGATAGTTTCACCATAGACGATGCTAATTGTGTTAAGTCCAGCCACAATACGCCAACGGCAGTTAAGTCCAGTGTTTAGAGCCAGTAGGGTGGGCACTGCCCACCATCTAGGTTTTAGGCAGAATCTATTTTATAGATAATTGCACCTACCTACTTAGTAGCTCGATAGTTTCACCATAGACGATGCTAATTGTGTTGAGTCCAGCCACAATACGCCAACGGCAGTCGATCGCCGAGCGGAAATAATAGCAGCCTATGCTACGATCTCACTGTTCGATCGAGCGTTCATAATGTACCTGATTCGAGTTGCTCTAAATAGATAAATTCTGGATCTTTAACACCAGCTTCTTGCCTGATTTTAACTAGCTGTGGAGATTCAAAAAATCGTCGAGCAGCCTCGATCGATGTCCAGGCGGAAAAGTGGACTATTTTACAAGGATTGCGAGCGTCCTTTAAAACTTGATACGTCCGTTCGCCAGCTTCTTTGCGGATCTGGGCAGCGCGATCGAAGATCTGCTTCCATGAGTCATAATCTTCGACTTCATGAATGATTAATACATATTGCGTCATGGACATCAAAAATTTAGTTTACTCATCGCGTACCCACACAGCTAGCCCACCGCCACGTCCGCGCGCCGCAATGCTAGTTTCCCCCGCCCAGAAAAAAGCGAAGAATGGTAAATCGGCGATCGAGATTTTCGCAAAATCTTTAATTCCCGCTTTACCACTCCGAATCTTACCTTGGTAAACCGTAACGCCTAGAAATTTAAGTTGAATCTCCGTAAAATCAAATACTAATAAATTTTTCTTACCGGGATAACGACAGGGGCCAGTAAAGCGGATGTAAATACTTCCAACTAATAATTTATTCGTCACGGTTCCCGTCAATTCTGAGTCAGCATCTTGCGTAAAAGCGATCGAAGCGGGGATAAATTTTGGCAAATAATACCCGCGTCCCAGCTTAACTTGATTGCCTTTGGTTTTACTTGCGCCAGTGGCAAAACACAAGCGCCATTCGCCGAGTAAAGCTGCAAAGGGAATTGCTAACTTTTGCGTGCGGGCAGTTATTTCCGCCGTTTGTAAAGCAGCTACCATCGCACTTGCCGTCGGACGATCGACAGATTTTGCCGCACTATTTAAGACTGTTGTAAAATCGGGACTAGAAGTATTCACGCTGCTCCTTGAAGAAATTGGTGCCGAAGATCGAGCGACAGTTAAATGCGATCGCGAGGGGGAAAAATAATCCGCCATTTCACTAATTGCCGATCGATCTCTCGAACGAGCGCGGCATCGACAGCCGATCTCGGACTATCTGCCGCGTCACCGGATTTGAGAAAATCGAAAGCCGAGCGAAAGTCTTCAGGAGTCGTGCTAATTGGTGCGTCAAAGTGACAGGGAATAATCCGCTCGAAGTCCCATTGTGCCACGCGATCGACCCAGGCGATCGTTTGGCGCGGAGCGCGATTGAGAATTAATGTCTCAAGGATCGGCGCAACCAGCAATCGACCATCTGCTTGCAAGTTGACAAACCCCTGCTGCCAGTCGGCTTGCCACTCAAATGGATAGATCCCAAAATAGGTCTGTCGCGACCGTAGAGGGGCGGTAAATGACTCGCGCCAGGTATCCGACCATTTGCGGATTTTGAGGATGCTAGGCTGGAAATACAGCGCAAATAAGCAGATCCGCTGCCAGCCGCGCTGACGATTGGCAGGGGTATCGGGGATAATTTCGCTAGCTCGATCGCGAGCGTGAAATAATAATGGATCTGGTTCGAGTTGGACGATTTCTGGTGGCTGGCTGGGAATCGCCACGATCGAATCAGTTAATAATAACGTCCGCGAGCGACGGTGAAACATAGCCACTTCTGCAAACTGTCCGGGACCGAGATCGATCGTCTCCAAGATCGCATAATCGAACTCATCGCCAAACGGCGTCCCAGAGCTATCTGGCGGTAAAACATGGGTGCGTCCGCGCGGGAACCCCAGCCAGCTCAACGGTAAATTGACAGGAAAACTCCACTGATCCGGCGCAACCCACACCTGCGCCTGGGGAAATGCGCGGGCAAATGGGCCGACGAAGACCTTATGCTCCAGCCCCGAAATCGTCGGTAAAATAATATATCGCACATCCCCATGAGTGGTGACTAATTCATTCACCAATTGCAGACATTCCCCGGTCGGTGCTACGGGTGCATATACCAGCAAACCACCCGCTGCCAACTTCACCACCGTCATCCGAATCGGCACCACGACATAAAAGATCCCCTGCACCTGCTCGAACACCCACAGCTCACCAGCTACGACTTCTCGCCGCAGCGTGCGCCGTCGCTGATATGGATAGATCGGCAAAGTAAACCAAAATCGCCACGCTACATCTGCCGCTGATGGCTGGGTTGCGGTAGTTACTCGTTCTTCCAGAGTCACAGTCGGACTCCCTGTCGTTGTAAATTCATATCGATCGCCACATCCACTACACCAGAATTCGGATCGCGCAGCCCAAGATCGCTCGATCGCATCGATATGGTGTTCTACCAATTATATCTGTTGACCCGTCCCGATCGATACCTCAACGGCAGTTGTTTGGCGCAAAAATCCCCGAAATCCAGATCCCCGACTTCTTAGAGAAGTCGGGGATCTTTCCGCAGCTATATTTTGCGATTGTTTGAGAGGATGTTTGTAGATAGTAAAAGCCTCAGAGCCTAAGCATTCCTCAGACACCCTAATCCTCAAATCCTGATGTATATTTACGCGCCCTGGAGGACTTGAACCCCCGACATTCGGTTTTGGAGACCGACGTTCTACCAACTGAACTAAAAGCGCATGTGAGAAAAAGAAGCGATCTTCCTGACCCTGTAAATTAGTATAGTATGAAACTAAAATTATTGGTCAGGATACTTGAAAAAAAATCTGCAAGATTATTCCAAGGGACGATCGAACCGTTGTTTGACGCGAGTTGCTTTACCGACGCGCTCGCGAAGATAAAACAGTTTCGCACGACGGACTTTACCGCGACGAATTACTTTGACGCTATCGATCTTGGGTGAGTGCAACAGGAATACCCGCTCCACACCTATACCTTGAAAGACACGACGGACAGTAATAGTTTCATTGATACCACCATTACGAGTAGCAATAATGATGCCTTCGTAAGGTTGTACGCGTTCTTTGTTACCTTCTTGAATTTTTACGCCCACACGGACGGTATCGCCCACGTGAAGGGTAGGCAGATCGGATTTTAGATACTCCGCTTCGATCGAGCGAATGATTTCCTGAGCTTTCATGTGGTTTGAAAAAATTCACAGACTATCATCATAGCAGATGAGTGAATATTTGTCTAAACTTATTTTATGCAATTAATTAATCCGAGCTGTTAACATATATTCAATCCTAGCTGTATACGATTTTATGCCTTTAGATAGCCTGTTTTCGACCCAAGGTATCATGGTGATGCTTCTTGCAGCCTACGCTGGGGCGATGTGGCTGTTTTTAACTAGTGCCCCGAAGGTTTACACGGTGATGGTGTCCGATCTCCAGATCGCCCAGGATTTGTACGAGGGGATGTTAAATCTGTCGATCGCGCAAGTGCCGTTACACTATTACTATGACTACGAGCAGACGATCGGGACTGCGGGAATGGATCCGATGTATATGGCGGCGCCGATGGGTCGCGGTAGCATCCGAGGGATGAAAGGCTCGGAAGGGTTGTGGTATCAGCTCAAGAAAAACACCCAACTGCACGTCATTACTGGAGCGAGCTATGGTGAAAAAAATCGCCAACGGCATGTTTGTTTCGATCGCGATTGTTTGGAGCAAATCTTGATGCGGATTCAAACTCGTGGTGTCAAGCACAAGATTCGGGGTGAGAAGCCGCTAAATTTCTTGGTGAAAGATTATGAGGGTCGGACGATCGAAATGTCTGAAGCTGCTAATTAGACCTCTTGCGGAGGGTAGAGGGTAGATGGAATTATGCTCAGCTAGTTGAGTTATCGTCGAGGAGATCGAGCCAATCGCTAGCTGAGTCGAGCGGGTAGCCATGCTGTCGAAATAGCTTGATGGCACCGCCGAGGATTTGGGCAATCGGGCTGGTTTGTCCTAGAGTCCACGGCTGTTTGCCAGTGGTAACGATGCCAACTTCACCGATGATATCTAGCGGTCGCTGTTGCGGCGCATCGCTCTGTGCCGCTGCATCGTCGATAAAATCGCTCATGAGCGGAAAAATCGAGACATGAGCTGAGGGAGTCAAAAGATTGACATAGGCTGGGGGCATAATTGCCGCAGGAGGAGCAATCCAACTTTTGCCTGTAAATAAGTGCTGGTAAAACCGAGGATAGAGCTGGAGATCGATTTGTTTGCCAAGTTTACTGGCGGGGTAAGTTAGCCGTTCGCGATCGATATATTCACAGCAGATGGTCGCTGTATTGGTGTAAGGCTCGTGCAGCGTCACCCAACAGTAGTCTGCTGCGATCGCTTTACCTAATTGCGCTAGCGCACTCTGGAGCAGCTTTGTTTCGGTGCGAGCGGTCTGCACGCGATCTAAAAGCAGCTCCCAGACTTGGAGACAGGCGATGGCTTGGTCGTATTCGGCAGTCTTGGCTTGTAGTTGGGAGATTAACTTAATTTGAAATAATTCGAGATCTTGATTGCGCTCCTGCAAATCCATCTGGATGCCGATCTGCTCGCTGTTATCTTGAAATACCACGATACTGCCGACGACCTCACCATCTGGATGTAGGATCGGGGTCGCGGTAGCAGAGATCGGCACGATCCCACTATCGCTAGACGTCAACCAACAGCCCTCTAGTGACTTGACGAGTGCTTGCAATCGCATCGATCGCAAACTGGGATTTTCGATTGTAGTGCCATCTGTTTCCCAGATTAAGTAAAAAACGTTATCGATCTCCTCCCCTACCGCCGCTGCTGAATTCCACCCGGTCAGCGTTTCGGCGATCGGATTGATAAATGTGATTAGTCCCTGGCGATCGGTGATGATAATGCCACTACCCATGTTGTCTAAAGTGTAGCCTAGCGAGGCTTGCGCCATCTGGGCACAGGCTTCGATCTGATGCCGCTGGTAGGCTACCTGAATCGTACTCTGTAAGGTCTGTGCCTGAAAAGGCTTAACAATATAGCCAAACGGAGCGGTTTTAAGTGCCCGCGCTAGTGTAATTTCGTCGGCGTGGGCACTCAGGTAAACCACGGGAATTTTCAATCGCTGGTAGATTTCATTCCCAGCGGCGATCCCGTCCATCTCTCCGGCTAACCGAATATCCATCAGGACTAGATCGGGATCTTTATGAGTCGCGGCGCGAATTGCGGCTGCGCCAGAGACGGCTAAATCGACTACCTCATGTCCCAATTTTTCTAATGTTTCTTTGATATCCCAGGCAACAATTGTTTCATCTTCAACTACTAATATTTTTAGCATTTGCCCAGATTATTGCGGTAGTGCGATCGACGTGTTGTCCAAAATGCGGTTTGTAAGACTCGCTAACCTTGCCCTCACCCCCAACCCCTCTCCCAAGTACCGTGTACACACAAGTCCGCTGTGGCTCCGTTTTCGCTGGGCTTACCCCCCAACCCCCCTTATCAAGAGGGGCTTTAGCTCCCTCCCCTTGATATGGGGAGGGCTGGGGTGGGGTAACACAGACTACGCAGCAACTCAAATAACTTGTGCATACACAGTAGCTCTCAAGCGGAGAAGGTTTGGGGGTGAGTGCAAGGTTAGCGATCGCTGCTGACAACTTTAGGGAAGCTAATCTCAAACACAGTCATAGCGCCAGTTTGTACCGCCAATTGACCTTTGATTTGGCTGACTGCTGAGATGACTAAACTCAGTCCCATCGATCGCACATTGCCAAGATCGAATTCTGGTGGTAGTTCTCGCCCGTTATTGGCGACCGATAACTTCAGGAGATCGTCACCGCTGTGTGCCAACTTTATCCGTACTTCGCCGTGGCGATTGTCTCCAACTCCGTGCTTGATGGCATTGGTGACGAGTTCGTTAATTATCAAGCCACAGAGGACGGCTCGATCGACATCGATGGCAATCCCTGGCTCGACCTCAATGTGGAGCGCGATTGCTGCTCGATCGACATTGTAGCTAGTAAAGAGATTATTGACTAATGTTTGGACATATTCGGCAAAATTGAGATTTGCTAAATTGGCTGATTGATAGAGGCTCTCATGAATTAGCGACATTGCCTGGACGCGATTTTGGCTATCTTGAAGGATTTCCATCGTCTGTGGATCGGCAACGCGATTGCTTTGTAAACTGAGCAAACTAGAGACAATTTGGAGATTGTTTTTGACGCGGTGGTGAATCTCGCGCAGGAGGACTTCCTTTTCGGTGAGTGAGTCGCGGATGAGAATTTCGGCTTGGCGACGCTCGGTAATGTCTTCGATCGCCAGCAGGATACTATGTTCGTGCAGTTCGTCTTTGATTTTGCAAGCGTTAAATAACAGCATTCGCTCTGAATCCGGCTCGAATGCGGTTATTTCAAAGTCTTGAAACTCAGTATCGCGGGCGAGGAGATTTGCCAGTAGCGATCGCAGATCGGGTAGATCCCACTGGCGATTTTTGACCTCAAAGATCGATTGCTGTTCGGTTTGAGCAGGTGTCAGTTGGAAGGTTTCGTAAAAGTATTGATTGGCTCTAATGACGCGTAAATCTGGATTGAGGACGAGCAAGGGTTGGCGGACGGTTTCGACGATCGCATTGGCATAGTCTCGGGCGGCGGCGATGCTGGTGGCACTGCGCTTGAGCGTGTCGATATCGATTAAGCCGATGACGACGCCATCGATCCGATTGTCGATCGTCCGATAGGGGCGAATTCGCAAGCTGTACCAGGCTCCCGTCCGATCTTGGATTTCTTCTTCTCGGGTCGTCAGCGTATCGAGGGTTTCGAGGATCGATGCTCCCAGATCGGGGATGATAATGTTGGGCTGAATATCGCTAAATGGTCGCCCTAAATCTGTCGGAATCAGGTTGAATATTTGTTGGGCTAAGGTGGTAAAGCGGCGAATCCGCAACTCGCCATCGAGCATCAAAATCGGAATATTAATGCTGCTTAATAAGTTTTGCAGATCGTTATTCAGTTGTCCTAGTTCGAGATTACGGCTATTTAATTCCTCGTTAATCGTGTGCAGTTCTTCATTAGTTGCTTGCAATTCTTCTTGGGAAGTTTCCAACTCTTCATTGGTACTTTGCAACTCTTCATTACTAGATAAAATTTCTTCATTAGCAACTTGAAAAGCTTGGTTGGTCGATTCTTGTTCCTTGATAATTGCTTGTAAATATTCGCGAGTTGTCGCTAATTCCTGTTGCAGTCGCGTTTGTTCCTGCTCTCCGGAAGTCTGTTTGACTTTTCTGGCGCGGCTGGGAGCATCGCCACTGGCGATCGCCGACTCCTGAAAGAGGATGAGTAAATAGGGCTTATCGATCTCACCGATCTTAAAGGGAATCACTTCTAGATCGATCGTTTTGACCCCGGTGGCGGTCGAGAGCCGCAGACCTTCTTGGCGCACGACTTCTTGCTGTTGCTTGGCTTGATGGACGGCAGCGCGGAGTTCTACTACCAATTCTGGTCTAATCATTTTAAATAAATTGAAGCTCGGCTTGCCCGCCGCAGGTTCAAAATAATCGCCCGTCTGTCCCCGAAATTGGACGATATTCATGTCTTCATCGATCGCTACGCCGACGGGAGCGTAGCGCTCCAAAATGAGGCGATCTGCGAATTGGCTCAAATCTAAATCGTTGCGGTTATCGTCATCAATCGGCGTCATTGGCTTTACTTTTTCGAGAACGCGATCGCTACTATTAAATCTCAAGTATGGACTGCGAGGAGCAGATTTGCGATCGTAAATTTTGGACTTTTTATCTAATGGGGCGAACAGATTGGAAAATTCGCCGATACTTTCAGAAGTGCCCAACATCAAAAAACTTTGCGGTTTGAGCGCGTAATGAAAAATGGGAATCAACCGTTTTTGGAGTTCTGCTCCCAAATAAATCAGCACATTGCGACAGCTAATCAGATCGAGTTGGGAAAATGGCGGATCGGCAATCAAGTTTTGTCTGGCAAAGACACACAACTCGCGGACGGATTTGCTAATCTGATAGCCGCCATCCACAGCCACAAAAAAGCGGCGCAGTCGCTCCGGGGAAATCCCCGCCATCATCCCCGGCTTATAAATACCCATCCGAGCGCGATCGATTACGCCCTCACTGATATCGGTGGCGAAAATCTGGATCGGCAATTGCAAGTCGCGCTCTGTTAAATACTCTAACAAGCAAATCCCGATCGAGTAAGCTTCCTCGCCTGTGGAACAGCCTGCAACCCAGATCCGCACTGGCACTCCCAGCGATTTCCGCGCGAGGATTGTCGGTAAAACTGTGGTTGTCAGCGTGTTAAAAGTTGCCGGATCGCGAAAAAAACTCGTGACATTAATCAATAAATCTCGTTCGAGGGCAGTTAGTTCGCTGGGGTGAGTGCGGAGATAGTGGGAGTAATCATCCCACCGCTCGAAGTCGTGCAATGCCATCCGCCGTAAAATGCGCCGCTTCAATGTCGCAGGTTTGTAGCCAGTAAAGTCTACCCCTTTGTAGCGATGGAGCAGGGTGAAAATGGTTGCAAGGACATCTGCTTCACTGGCGGAGCTAGTCTCGCGATCGGGCGGTACTGGCGGCAGTCGAGCGACATAAAAATGCTGAGCGATCTTGGCGATCTCTCTGGCAATTGCCGCAGGCGGTAAGACAAAATCCACCTGCCCGGTGGAGATCGCTCGATCGGGCATTCCCTCAAATTTGGAGGAGGCAATATCTTGAGCGAAGGTAATCCCCCCCGCTGCTTTGACTGCGGCTAAGCCCAGCGCCCCATCGCCATCGGTACCCGATAATACTACCGCGATCGACCGCTGCTGACGCTCGATTGCCAGGGATTTCAAAAAGCGATCGGCTGGTAAATATTTGCCATGAATCTTCTCGCGCACGGACAACCTCAAGCGATTACCTACCAGCACCAGATCGAAATTCGGTGGGATGACGTAGACTCGATTTGGCTCGACTTCCATCCCCTCTTCAACTTCAGCCACAGGCATCGCTGTCGCTTTCGCTAAGATGGTGGTGAGTAAACTGGGGTGGGTAGGTGCTAAATGCTGAATCAGGACGAATGCCATCCCCGTATCGGCAGGCAAATGTTGGAGCAATTGGGTAAAGGCTTCGAGTCCGCCAGCAGACGCACCCACACCCACGATCGTACACATGGGATCGTTATCATCTTCGAGGTCAATGGCGCGATCGGCTGGTAGGTTCATTTGATGCCATTACAATGCCTTGGGTAGATCTGAGAGGATGAATGGATGCGTCTAACTGCTTCGTTTCTAGTGGGCTTACCCCCCCAACCCCGCCTTATAAAGGGGGGCTTTTGCTCCCTCCCCTTTATAAGGGGAGGGCTGGGGTCGGGTAAAGGGACTACGCAGAAACTTAGATAACTTGTGTATGGCTTCTAAAAGGACTATGGGGGATTTTCTATGGTTTACAAGTGCTAATCGATACTTTTCAAACACGATCTAAAAATTCAGGGTAGCGGTATTCACATTACCCCTACCCTGAATCTTACTTGAAATCTAGATCTCTTCTGCTACTGCTTCGTCGATATCGTCGATCGCTTCGAGATCGAGATCCTCCTCGCCAGTAGAAGCAGGGACGATCGCCACTGCCATAATCGCATCGTCATCATCGAGCTTCTGCACCCGTACCCCGGTTGCCATCCGAGATTGCGGCGAGATCGCGTTAATCGCTTGACGGATGATAATCCCCCGATTGGTGACGATCATCATCTCTTCATCAGAATTGACTACCCGTAAAGCGGCGAGGCGATCGCCTTTTTTGCGGAACTTGATTGCCAGTACGCCCATCCCTGCCCGATTTTGGAGGCGGAATTGCGTCACGGGTACCCGTTTGCCAAGTCCACCTGTGGTGACGACCAAGATCCACGGCCCTTCCCCGGCGGGAACTACCACATCTTCAGCTACCGTATCGTCGATATCCTCGACACCCGGATCTTCACTCGCCGCCACCATCTGCGCGATGACCTGGCTCGGTAAAATATCCATACTGATTAGCTCGTCACCCTTCTTGAGCGACATGGATTTGACTCCCCGCGTCGCCCGTCCCAAAGGTCGGAGCTGGTCGCGATCGGTACGGAAATGAATCGTCATCCCATTCCGGGTACCGATAATAGCACTATCGCTTTCTTTGGCGCGACGCACCCACCGCAAGCTGTCGCCATCTTCAAGTGAAATCGCGATCAAACCATTCGCCCGAACGCTGGAGAATGCCGATAGAGCGGTCTTTTTGATAAAGCCCTTCTGCGTGAGCATAATTAGGTATTCATCATCGATAAATTCGCTCACAGGCACCACTGAGGTGATCTTTTCCTCACGCGGAATCGGTAACATTTGGACGATCGGAATCCCCCGCGCCGTCCGCGATGAGACGGGTATTTGGTAAGCCTTAACCGTATAAACTACCCCGCGATCGCTAAATAGTAAGATCGTATCGTGGTCGCAACAGGTGAGGAAATGCTCGATCGCATCTTCTTCTTTCATCCCCGTGCCTTTTTTACCCCGCGTGGCGCGGCTTTGAGTTTCAAAGGTGCTGACTGGCATCCGTTTGATATAACCCTGCTCGGTGACTAAAATCAGGGATTTCTCATTAGCAATCAAGTCGGTATCTTCTAAATCTCCCTCACTATGCTCGATCAGCGTCCGGCGGGGAGTCGCAAATGTCGTCTTGATTTCGGCAATTTCAGTCTGGATAATCTCCAAAATCCGTTCCCGTCGCGCGAGAATATCGAGCAGATCGGTAATTTTAAGCGTTAGCTCGTTATGCTCTAGATGAATTTTGTCAGCTTCTAGCGCGGTGAGTCGCCGCAGTTGCATTTGGAGGATGGCATCGGATTGGAGTTCCGATAGTGCGAACCGATCGATCATCTCCTGTTTGGCAGTTGCTGAGTCCGCAGCCGCCCGAATCAGGCGAATCACCGCATCTAAGTTCGCCAGCGCGATTAATAAACCTTCGAGCAAGTGATCGCGCTCTTGGGCTTTGCGTAACTCATAGCGAGTGCGTCGGGTAATGGACTCGATCCGGAAGTCGAGGAAAACGGTCAGGAATTTTTTGAGGCTGAGTAATTGGGGTTCGCCATTTACCAGCGCTAACATGTTGCAACCGAAGTTACTTTGGATTGGCGTTTGTTTGTAAAGGTTGTCTAAAACTACGCGGGGGTATGCGTCCCGCTTGAGTTCGATCACGATCCGCATCCCATCGCGATCGCTC
>NZ_JANMZA010000260.1:0-2531 GCF_031382685.1 Chamaesiphon sp. OTE_8_metabat_110
CTTCTGCGCCTGCTTCGGGTTGATAGAGGAGGTTGGAGAGGTCGATATTTTTGGCTTTCCAATGGGCGATCGCTTGTTTAGATTCTAAGTTATCGGTGCGTCCTACCATTTCGTTGAGGGTGCGGAAGCCGAGGGCTGCCATGATTTCTCGTAAGTCTTGGGCGATGAACCGCATGAAGTTGACGGTGTGGGCGGGATCTCCGGTGTAGGTGGCGCGGAGATCGGGGTTTTGGGTGGCAATTCCGGCGGGACAGGTATTCAGATGGCAGACGCGCATCATAATACAGCCGAGGGTGACGAGTGGGGCGGTGGAGAATCCGAATTCTTCGGCACCGAGGAGGGCGGCTATGGCGATGTCCCGTCCGGTTTTGAGTTGTCCGTCGGTTTCGACGACAATCCGGCTGCGGAGGTTATTGAGGACGAGGGTTTGGTGGGTTTCGGCAAGTCCGAGTTCCCAGGGTAATCCGGCGTGTTTGATTGAAGTTTGGGGTGAGGCTCCGGTACCGCCGTCGAAGCCGGAAATTAATACTACATCGGCGTGGGCTTTGGCGACTCCTGCGGCGATCGTGCCGACTCCGACTTCAGATACTAGTTTGACGTTAATTCGCGCATCCCGATTAGCATTTTTGAGATCGTGGATTAGTTCGGCGAGATCTTCGATCGAGTAGATATCGTGGTGCGGTGGGGGTGAAATCAGCCCTACGCCTGGGGTGGAGTGGCGGACTTTAGCAATCCAGGGGTAGACTTTTTTGCCTGGGAGTTGTCCGCCTTCACCTGGTTTGGCTCCCTGTGCCATTTTGATTTGGATTTCTTTGGCTTGGGAGAGGTACAGGCTGGTGACACCGAATCGTCCCGATGCTACTTGTTTGATGCCGCTATTTTTGGAGTCGCCTTGCTCGTTAGTCCAGGTATAGCGTTCGGGATCTTCGCCGCCTTCGCCTGTGTTGGATTTACCGCCGATCCGGTTCATCGCGATCGCGAGTCCTTCATGTGCTTCACTAGAGATGGAGCCGTAGCTCATCGCGCCTGTTTTAAAGCGTTTGAGGATGGCTTCGATCGGTTCTACTTCGTCGATCGAGATCGCTGTTTGCGGTTTAAAATCGAGCAGTCCGCGCAGGGTGAAGTGCTTCTTATCCTGCTCGTTAATTAGCTTGGCATATTTCTGATAAATGTCATATTTACCAGTCCGCGCCGCCTGTTGCAACAGGTGAATACTTTCGGGGCTAAATAGGTGTTCTTCACCATCTTTGCGCCACTGATAATCACCACCCACATCGAGGGTAGCACCTTTGGCAGGTCGATCGGGGAAGGCGTGGGTGTGGCGAGTAATCGTTTCTTGGGTAATTACGCCCACGTCAGCACCTTCAATTCGGGAAGCAGTGCGGGTAAAGTATTTATCGATCGTGATTTGATTGAGTCCGACTGCTTCAAAAATCTGGGCACCGCGATAACTTTGAATCGTGGAAATTCCGATTTTAGACGCAACTTTTGTTACGCCTTTTGTGGCTGCTTTAATATAGTTTTTAACAGCAGTGGGATAATCGACATCGAGTAAGATTTTCTGGTTAATTAAATCCTCGATCGTCTCGAATGCCAGGTAAGGATTAATCGCCCCACAACCATAACCAATTAATGTTGCAAAGTGATGAACTTCACGCGGTTCGCCGGATTCTAATACCAGTCCGACGCGAGTACGAGTACCCGTGCGAATTAGGTGATGATGCAAGCCCGAAATCGCCAGTAATGCAGGAATTGGTGCAGTTTCAGCATTCACACCGCGATCGCTCAAAATTAGGATGCTGATGCCAGACTCGATCGCTTTATCTGCTGATGCAAAGATCGTATCTAACGCTGCTTCCAGACCTTTCACCCCGTCTTTGGGGTTAAATAACATTGGGATAGTAACAGAGCTAAAACCATCTTGATTCAGGTGCTTTAATTTCGCAAGTTCGGCATCACTTAAAATCGGCGATTTGAGGGCGATTAAATGACAACTTTCGGGTTCTGGCTTGAGTAAATTCCGCTCAGATCCGATCGTAGTTTGTGCCGAAGTAATAATTTCTTCCCGAATAGAATCGATCGGGGGATTAGTAACTTGAGCAAATAGCTGTTGGAAGTAATCGTAGAGTAATTTTGGTCGATCGGACAACACTGCTAACGGTGTATCCGTACCCATCGAACCCGTTGCTTCCACACCATCCCGCGCCATCGGCGTAATCAGCATCCGCAACTCTTCAAACGTATAGCCAAACGCCATTTGACTCTGAAGTAAGTCAGTACTGCCGACAACCCGAACGCCCCCTAAATCCCCCAATTCTGGGGGACTTTCAATTCCAGTTCCAGCGGAGCTGGAAGCTATCGGACTCTCCGATCCGGTTCCCCCAGAATTGGGGGCTAGGGGGCTTTTACCATCAGCAATATCCTCTAACCTAACTAAATGCTCGTCCAACCACGCTTGATAAGGATGTGCGCTAGTAATCTCCTGCTTGATTTCCGCATCACTCACAATCCGCCCAGCATCCGTATCCACC
>NZ_JANMZA010000473.1:0-3166 GCF_031382685.1 Chamaesiphon sp. OTE_8_metabat_110
ATATTTGCCATCAGCGATCGGCTTTTGATTGGTGTTATTACTGACCGCCGGATTTTGGACGGAAGTAGTTTGCTGTCGATCTCGTCCCTGAGATGTCCGATCTTCCGAGCCACAGGCTACAGAAGTAACAGACAACGTTAACGCCATAAAAATTATCACTAATCGACGGAGCATATAGGCTGATTTCATGACTATTGTACTTGTTTATTTTAGCTAGTTCTCAGGGCGCTCGACAATTGATAATTTCAGTAACAAAGGGATTGTATATTTACGATCCCTATGACTATTTTAGACCGATCGAACCCGATCGACTGAGTTTTGAAATACCTAGTTAACCGATCTATTTGGATCTGGATAACCGCATGGCGGCAGTGGAAATAATCCCAGTTAACTACCAGCTATTAATTACAAAGGAATTAATTCAGGGAAATTTTGGAGTACTTGGTCGTCGGTAAGTTCGTCACCAAATCGGGCTGGTGAAAAATGAATGTAGATTGCCCGGAGGCGTTCTTGATAGTGAAGATTTATTAATGATTTCAAAGCTATTTTGAGCGCTGAGATATTGGATAAATCTGCTTCGATGGTAGAGTCTTCACCTTCTAATGCTACAGTCAGCATCACAATCAAATTCCGAGTGGGCGGGAGGGTGAGTTGAGCATTGGGATTGGTATTGTCACTGATGTCGGGTTCGCTCAGGTAGCGTCCGGCAGAATCAGTAAACAATTCATTGGCATAGTCGCCAGCGCCACCTTCATCCCAGAATACATCCCCTTCATTAGCTGCAGATCGCCAGTAGGTGTCGTATTGCAATAGGTTTTCACAGATTGCGACTAAGCCCTCGCCGACGATCGTCAAATCGCCATCGGCTTCGATCGCTTGTCTGGCGGCTTGGTTTAAGATCCCGAGTAATGGGGATACTTCTTCGCCAGTAAGATGGATAAAAATCCGCGATACGACAAACTGGCTCTTACCAGTGAGTTTATTGAATTGGTCGCGTAAGCTCATAGTTTTTAGGGGGTAGACTACTGCATCCATTCTAAAATACGATTCCAACTCCACCAGGGGTCGCGATCGATATTTAACTTTTGACACGCTTTGTTGCTGATATGCCCGACATGTCCGCCATGAGGGGTTAGCAATAGATCGAGCTGGGGTTGCTTGCTAGCAATATCGCATAGTTCGGGTACTAAAGTGGGATCGAATAGCGGATCGTCAGCGGCATAGATTATCAGTACGGGTTTGTGGAGATCTGCCAAAAAATAGAGCGGACTCGTCGCGGCGTAGTAATCCTGGACAGTGGCAAAACCCAGTCGGGGAATGACTAATTCGCGATCGAATCCCCAAATTGAGGTCGCTCGCTCGATCGCGGCGGGATCGATCTGGGTGGGATGATGGCGATGTAACTCGCTAGCTAATTTTCGCAGTTCTTTAGAAATCGATCGTTCTAAATATTTGCCCAGCGGATCTGCCATTAGATAAGTCAAAGATCGATCGGATTCCAGACTGGGACAGATGACCGCCCCGCCAGCAATTTCCGGGACATCTAGACCAGCTTTAACGCCCCACAGAGCCAACTGACCGCCCAAAGAGTATCCCATCAACCACATTGGTGCCGGACAGCCTAGCTGGAGCGATTGGCGGGCGATCTGCACGAAATCTTCGCCTTCATGCAGACCGTCGGAAGTAAGTTGGGGTGATAACTCGGCAGTCTTGCCATGAGCGCGCCAGTCAAATAAGACGACGGCATAACCTTGGGCGTAAGCTTTGCGACCTAAGATCCGCAGAAACCACTGGTTATCGAGAGTGCCAGTGATACCATAAGTGGCGACGATCGTGCCTTTGGGATCGGGCGGGATGGCATAGATCCCAAAAATTGGCACATCTCCATCGCCACTAAAAATATGCTCTTGATAAATCGGCTCTGGCTCGACGGTATAACGTTCCCAATTGCGGCTCATCCGCAGTGCGGTATAGAGGGTCATCGTCAGACCGGATTGCAGCCACCAAGGCGGTAAATATTGAGGATTCAATGGCTTAATGGCAGGATGAAAGATGTTATTTAATTTTAAGCTTCAAAGTTGGGTGTTGTCCAAAGGGACGATTCTCCATTCGCGCAAAGCGCAGGCTACGCCAACGCGCAGCGTTCCGCTCCGAAAGGAGCGGGCTTTCCGCCAACGCCGCAAATTATCACTTACTGCCGTCAAAGATCGTTGACAATGTCCCAAAGATCGGGACGATCTGAGGGCATAATAAGTATACACATCTGACCTAAAGCGATCGCGATCGCCTCAATTGTCGATCGACATCACATAGCTATGGATAAACTGGAGCGCGATCCACACATCGCAGCAGTCATCTTCGATCTCGATGGCGTCATCACTAATACGGTCTACTTTCATTATCTCTCATGGCAACAATTAGCCGATGAAGAGGGCATTCCTTTCGATAAATATACCCACGATGAGGGAATGCTCGGACTCAATCGGGAAGATGCGCTACATTACCTTTTGGGCGCTCGCCATCGCCACTTAAGTTCGCTGGAACAGCAACAACTATTAAATCGCAAGAATGATTATTATCTCCAACTAATCGACAAACTCAATCGCGAACATCTCCTGCCAGGAATTGAGAATTTATTAGCAGAGTTACACGCTGCCCAGATTAAAATTGCCCTAGGATCTTCGAGTAAGAACGCCGAATTGGTATTAAAAAGGTTGGGAATTAGATCTTTATTTGATTTTATTGCCGATGGTAATAGCGTGCCAAATCTCAAACCTGCACCCGATGTCTTTCTGTATGCCGCATCCTCGATCTCCGTCACACCCGATCGATGTTTGGTGATTGAGGATGCGCCTGCGGGGGTAGCAGCGGGTTTAGCTGCGAATATGTGGGTATTGGGTGTCGGGCCTGCCGTACGACTGGCTCACGCGCATCTGGTTTTACCAACCCTACAGGGCATTAAGTGGCAGGATATTGTGGAGAAGGTTGCTTACTGTCACGCCCGATCGAGTGATTTTGACACATCGATCGATAATGACTAGAGTTACTTTGGAAGATAATATCTAGCTGTCTCTTAAGTACTATTCACTATCCACTATCCACTATTCACTAAAACACTAGTAACTTTGTTTTGATGCAAGATGTAAGTCTCTTGCTATTTCTGAGG
>NZ_JANMZA010000264.1:0-3188 GCF_031382685.1 Chamaesiphon sp. OTE_8_metabat_110
ATTTGCTCTTCAGTCCCGCCAGATCCTTCGGCTCTGGCTCCCCTCAGTCTTGATTCGCTGCTTGGTGCGCTAAACCCTCGGGGAACCCGAGGAGCGCGCATCCGCAAACCGTCGGGGAACAGAGGCGTGCGCGAATCGCTCCCAAGCTTGGGAGCGTCGTTTTTATTAGGGGGGAACCCCCGAAAAAAAAAACGACAAGACAGAGGGGTTGGGGGTGAGCGGATGAGATCGCGCTGAGGCTTCCTCAGCGTGCGTTTCACCAAGCAGGGCAAGATCTACGCTTCATACGTCAATTTGGTGATGTAGAGACAATTGGTGTAAATTATCGGGTACCCTGGCAGTAATTCGATCGATTCTGCTGGACACAAAGCTAAAATTACGATTGCCAATCGATGCTGCTTTGCCATTCGACGCCGCTTGCCACTACGGGCACGATCGCAATGACAACTACTGCGGGAATCAAGGGAATCCACACCGATCGAGTATCTAAGTATAATTCACAAGTCGCTACTACAACTACAATTGCGCCGACGGGGGCGAGCCAACGCCCTGCACCTGTCAACCACAACCAACTCATCCCGCTCGCGGTGCCCCACATCAAAATCCAGCCAAACTCAGCCAGATCGCTCCAAGTAGTAATCGACGCTCGACCGTCGAGGATGTGACTGAGGATATTACTAGTCATCTGGGCATGGATCGAGACTCCTGGCAATTGTGCAGTTTTCCCCAGGCTCGCAAAAGTATCGCCAGAATTGCGTCCGACATAGCCGATTAACACCGCCTTACCCGCGATCGCCTCCCGCGTGACTCGATCGGTCAAAACATCTTCTAAACTCACTTGTGGAGCAATCTGGGCGGCGTTGCGGTAATTGAGCATCACCTGAAAACCACGTAAATTATCGCCAGATTGAGTCGATCGATAGCCGCCGAAACTATGATTTAATACGGGTATTTCGTGGGTACCGATTTTGATATTGCCATTATCGGCTTCATCGGCTTCGGCAATATTTAGGTATTTTAATGCCAAGCGCAGGCTCAGAGCGTGATCTGTCGAGCAGCCGCGATCGCTGGCTGCCATGCCGAGTACCTGACGGCGGATCGTCCCATCGGGATCGAGACTAAAGTTAGTAAATCCGACTCGCGTTGGTTTGACGCCTTCCGGGGCGGCTACGCCGGGGGATTTTTTACTATTGCCCGACATCAGACAGGAGCTAACGATCGACTCTTGTTGGAGAAGTTTGGTGAGATCGTCATGTCCTTCGCCCATCGGGATATCGCGATAGATATCGAGTCCGATCGTTTGTGGGCTATACTCTTGGAGCTTGGTGAGGGCTTGGACTAAGACGCGATCGCTCACGGGTTTGGTGCGATCGATTCCCACGATGACGAGCCGATCGTCAGGCAGTTCGGACGATCGGGCATTGAGCGTCAGATCGTAGGTGGCAAGTTCGATCGGTTCTAGATAGCCCTGACTTCTGACGCCCCAAATCGCGGCGGTAGTTGCTAGGACGATCGCCCCCAATTTCCACAGACTCATCCGGGCGATCGGTTGGGGATAAAATGATTTCCAGGTGGGGAGTGGGACGGTGGGATTCCAGAAGACGACGGGGAGCCAAGTAGCGCAGGGAAAGTCGGTTTCGATCGCTTTGAGCCTGCGTCTGGCATCAGCTACGGCGACTAATAACGAATTGCCACTTTCAAAGCTGTAGAGGAAGGTTTGCAGGAAGTCTTGGGCGACGCGATTGGGAATGGCTTCGCGCATGACGATCGCGGTGGGAATATCGAGCGCCGCCAGACTAGCAGCTACTCCCAACCCACTACAACAATTAAAAATTGCCAGCTTTAGCCCGCACTCGATCGCGATGGCTATGGCATCGCTGATGTCCTTGAGGGCGATCGTTTCGCGCGGGTTGAGGTGGATCGTACCCGTCTCCAGATCGCTGCCGTGTCCGGCAAAAAACAGGATATCCCAGCCTTGGCGATCGTGGAGTTGCGATCGCAATTGGGCGATACTCGGTTCGACGAGGGTGACTAAATCTGCTGGCAATCGTTGGATACAGGCGGCATCCGTCATCGTATCGATGCCCGTGCGATCGCCAAATACTGCCAGAATGCGCGGCTTGGTGCGATCGGAAGTACTGAGTTTGCGTTGATAAGTATTGAGACTAAAGGTGATTTCCGCCTGGGGGCAATGGGCAAGGGCGCTCCAACAGTGCCAGGGTAAACGATAGATCCGATCGTCTGCCGACTCGATAATAATAATCGCTTCGGTGGGGCGCGATCGTTCTGGGGCGGCGGCATTACCGATCCTCCACAGCAATGGTTCGGCTAGGGCACTAAAAGCGCTAGTGTCGAGCCAAGCGAGCATCTCGGCTTCCAGCTTTGCCCGCGTTTGGGCGAAACTAGTAACCGAAAAACCCGTCACCCCCGTAGTATCGAGTTCGATTTTGGGCGGTTCGCCCCGCACCGCATGGAGATAATTGTCATAGTAAGCAGCATAAAAAAACTGCCACTGGTAGTAGAGAGTTTGTAATTCGGGATTGCCGGGTAAACTGCCTTGAAGCTGTCCGACGAGCTGATTGTCTACTTCTAGTCGGGAGTTGATGCGATCGAATCCACTACTCAAACTACCTGCACCCAGACTGAGAAATAAGGCGATCGACATGCTTTAAGCGACAAATGATTCGGTAAAACTACTACTGTCTAATGCTACCCGAATTTTGAACTGCGTCCCTGGATGTAGTTTAAATGAGGGGAGTTGGATGAAGTTCATGGCTTCAGGATACTGAATCTCACTCAAAAACTGACCGTTTTCAGCTTGTAAGGTGAGCTGCAAATGGGCGGGTAGCATCGGTAAACCACCCGCCGCATGAATTCTGACTCTGACTTTTACGCGTCCATCTGGTTCGGTACTCAAACCGATCGTCATTAGGAGAGGAATACTCGCGATCTTCGCGTGCAGCTCGATCATCTTACTGGCGGTAAAGTCTCGAATACTATCGTAATTAGGATTGCTCGCTAGATTCAGTGTATTATTTCTGAGCGCAAACTCTTGCTGGCGCAGCCGCAACTGAGTCGATTGCTCATCACGATCGCCAGCGCTTCCCGGCAGGATAATTGGTTCCCAGCCAGTCCCAAAGATTCCTGCTAAGAATTCTTGAAGATTATTAATTATCGTACTATAAATA
>NZ_JANMZA010000492.1:0-3709 GCF_031382685.1 Chamaesiphon sp. OTE_8_metabat_110
TAGTGCTACCCAACTGACTCAAATTCAAGCCACCAACAAAAATGTCAGCGCATTAACCGATCGACTCCCCGAATTAGCTGCTTATATTGAAGAACGCGATTGGAATAATGTCAAATCCTTCATTCATGGCCCTCTAGGGGATATCAGAACGCGGTTGTCTGGTTTGTCGCGAGAATTGTTACCAGGCACCAAAGAGCAAGCTCTAAAAATTAGCAAAGAAATCTTTACCCATCTCAACAAGATCGATGAAGCGGCTGGCAGTCAGGACTACAAAATTGCCATCCGCAACTATGGCGAAGTACTCAAGGATCTTGCTGGTTTCCAGAAACTGATTCCCGCTGCCTAACTATTATTATTGCTACTTACCCTGGGTACCCAAGACGGGCACCCCTACAGATTCATCGTGTAGGGCTGTGCTTAACGGGTGCCCTTTTCACTGCCAATACCCGATCTAAATTTTTAACAAAGAGTAGGGGTTTGTTTGATGCGCTCAATCTGGAAGGAACCTCCGTGACGCGCGCATCCGCGATTCTCAATTCTCAATTCTCAATTCTCAATTCTCAATTAATTTAAATGTCTACCCGGATTAGTATTATCGGCTGCGGCATTATTGGCGCGACAATTGCTTACGAACTGAGTCGATCTACCAATGAGTGTCAGATTGATGTCTACGACAGCCAACCGCCCGCTCAAGCCGCCACAGGCGCAGCTCTGGGGGTATTGATGGGGATTATCTCTCAAAAAATCAAAGGTCGCGCCTGGAACTTCCGCAGAGATAGTATCTGCCGTTATCAAACCCTCATTCCCGAACTCGAACAGGCTACCGGATCGAAAATTCCCGTCAATTCCCAGGGGATTGTTAAACTATTACCACCTGAAGAAGATCTGAGTAAATGGACGCAATTAGCCAACACTCGCCACGAGCAAGAATGGAAATTAGAATTGTGGAATACCCGCCAAACGCTTGCCAATCTGCCCCAAATAGATCGGCAATTTCGGGGGACTGCTGTCTACTCACCCCAAGATTTACAAGTCGATCCAGTTGCCCTCACTACTGCCCTAGTGGCGGCGGCAAAGCTCAATGGGGTGAATTTTCATTTCGATCGCCCGCTCGAGTCTATTGAGGCAGAGAACCCCGATTGCTGCGAGCTATTGAGTGCTAATCTCCCAAATATTACTAGCGATCGCGTCATCATCACGGCTGGCTTGGGGGCGACTAGTTTACTCGCGCCCCACGCCCCGATTGAGATTCAACCCGTTTTAGGGCAAGCCGTACAAATCCGGTTAGCACAACCTTTAGGCAATCCCGCTTTTCAACCCGTAATTGTCAGCGAGGATGTGAATATCGTCCCCTGTGGTGGTAATGATTACTGGGTGGGTGCGACGGTGGAATTTCCCGTCGAGGGGGTGATGGTAGCAGATCCGGTATGTTTAGAGCTGCTCGACAAAATCGCAATTTCCACCTGTCCCGATCTAGCTAAAGGGGAAATCGTCCGCACTTGGCAAGGATTGCGCCCCCGCCCCAATCATCGTCCGGCTCCCGTAATCGATCGAGTCGGCAAGAATCAACGGATTTTAGTGGCGACTGGGCACTATCGCAATGGCATTTTACTCGCTCCCGCTACTGCGAGAATTATTGGGGATATGTTGTTAGTGTAGATCGGGCTGATGCAGATCTACGCAAGAGAAGGGGGCATGAATGTCTGTTCGGTTCGAGTGTTTAGTTGTCTGTTTATCTGAGATGAGTTAAAATCCGTGAATAACTATCGATACTCTTATGCGATCGACTCTAGAAATAGAAGGAACTTGGGAAGAAATTCTGGCTAAGGCTAATGAGTTTTCTGGTAAGCGAGTTAGATTAACTTTGTTGGACAAAAATCCGACTAAAGAGTCAGATATCCTAAAAGAAATCAATCTTGGAGTTTCGACAGATACTTGGGCTGAATATCATACCCTAATTGCTAAACGCCAAGCTGAAACCTTGACAGACGAGGAACAGCAGCAACTGATTGGAATTAGCGATCTATTGGAAGTTGCTAATGTTCGCCGGATGAAAGCATTAATCGAACTGTCAGATCTGCGCGGTCAGTCCTTAGATGCAGTCATGCAAGAATTGGGGATTACATCTCATTAAATGCCTGAAATAACTGCTCGACAAAAGGAGTTTATCAACGAAAGAGCGCGAAGATGTTGTGAATATTGTTGGAGTCAACTCAAGTTTTCACCCGATCCTTTTTCTATCGAACATATTATTCCTCTATCTAAAAGTGGGACTTACGATCTAGATAATCTAGCTCTTTCCTGTCAAGGTTGCAACAATCGCAAGTATAATCTAACCGAAGCAATCGATCCGATCGATGGAAAATTCGTACCGCTCTATCATCCGCGTCAGCAATTACGCTCTGAGCATTTTGTGTGGAGTGATGATTTTACTGAGCTAATTGGGATTAGTCCGACTGGGAGAGCTACGATAGTTCGGCTACAGTTAAATCGCGAAGGGGTTGTCAATTTACGAGCGTTGTTAAGGGAGAAAAATTTTCATCCTCCCGATTAAATATTCGAGCAAGCATACACATCGCTCGACTGTTCGATCGATCGATCCAACAATATTGTTTAACTAACGATCTTGGCTACCTGGGGCATTTTGCCAGCCAATCCGGTCATTAATCTCAATGCAAGGTACTTAAAACCAGGAATGCGATCGAGTAAAAATAGTCCAATCCGGCGGATAATGACGATCGGGAGAATACTCGTCGAAAACATCCGATCGAGAAAATCGGTAAAGGCGAGAATTACCCAGTTTTCGGGTTTGCGCCAGTTGGCATAGCGTTTGAGGACTGTATCGCTGCCGATGTCTTCGCCTGCGTGGTGCGCGGCGACTAGGATCTCGGCTAGAGCGGCGGCATCCCGAATTCCTAAATTCATGCCTTGTCCGGCGACGGGATGACAGCAGTGTGCGGCATCGCCGATTAAGGCGAGTCTTGCGGCTGTATATTGCTGACTCTGCATCAATTTAACGGGAAATAACCACCGTTGCGAGTCGAGTTCGAGTTTTCCTAATAGTCCACCCGTGCAGTGTTCTAACTCTTTGAGAAATTCCCGCTCGGGTAAATCTCGCAATTCTTCGGCTTGTTGGTGGGGTACCGTCCAAACTACCTGACAGCGACCGTCGGCTAATGGTAACACACCGATCGGACCCGCATACCAAAATCGCTCGTAAGCAATATTCTGATGGGATTTTTCGGGGGTGATGGTGGCGGTGATGCAGGACTGCCAGTAATTCCAGCCTGTAGTAGCGATGCCAGCTTGCTCTCTGAGTGCGGATTTGGCTCCGTCGGCGGCGATGACTAGACTAGCACGGATTTTGGTGGGTACTTCGCGATCGGGAGTTTGAACGCTAATTTCTGCGCCAGTGCTACTATATTCCACTGCAACCACTTGCGCGGGACACATGACGGTGATACTTGGGGCTGTTTGCAGTTTGGTTTGCAACGCGTTTAACAGCACTTCATGACTGGCTGCATAACCGAGTGTCGCCGTACCTAAATCTTGCGGGTACATTTTTACTACCCCAGCATAATCGGCGTCGGAGATTTGAATTTGGCTAAATTGAGTAACTAATGGTAAAACCCGCTCCCAGATGCCCAGTCCCTCAAAAATCTGTCCTGAGAGCATCGATAACACATAAGCTCGACTCTTGGTAATCGAC
>NZ_JANMZA010000495.1:0-1759 GCF_031382685.1 Chamaesiphon sp. OTE_8_metabat_110
CTTCCGAACAGAGGACGGTGATGCAGTTGGCTTTCGGATTGGTAGAATTGAGCCGGACACCCATCAGATCGCCAGGAATTTCGCCAGGATCGGCAGTGGGCATTCCGGCTAGCTCGGTATGAATCTTCCGGCCGTCAGGAGCGACAAAATCCAACTAGCTCAGACAGCGCATTCAGCGATCTTTGATTCTTCGGATTTTACGACTCCTGAAGCTGAATTATTAAAGCTGCACGAGATTCTCGATCGGGGTATTCCCACGATCGACCTCAACTGGCGCAGGATTGCGGGCTGGCAAGAACTCACCGCCGAAGCCTTCGATCCCCCTGCTCGTCGCAAAGATATCACCGAAATCGATCGAGTCGATGTCAATTATGAATTAGGCAATCCGGCTCAAGCAATTATGTTTCTCGGTTGGCTCTCCAGTCGCCTCCAATGGCAACCTGTCAGCTACAAGCACACTGGCGGTGACTATGACTTGCGCGAGGTAGATTTTGTCGCCCCCGACGGACGCAAAATTCATACCGAACTCGCTGCTATGCCTACGGTTAATCTGGGTGATATTCCAGGCGATCTAATGGGTGTCCGCCTCAACTCCACCAATCCCAAAGCCAACTGCATCACCGTCCTCTGTTCGGAAGTTGCTGGTTGTATGCAGATGGAAATGCGCGGCGGTACTCAAACTGCCCGCGTTGAGGAAGTAACTTCGCTTGCCGAGCGCAGTGCCGAAGACTTACTCGCTGAGTATCTTCAACGCTGGAGTCGGGATTTACTCTATGAGCAAACGATGACCGTGGTAGCTCAAATTCTGAGTAAGGTAGGATAAATGATTGCGGAGGTTGGGTTGCGCGATGATAGCAAAACCCAACTATCTCAGATAGACAGTATGGCTTACAATAACTTTTCCTTGCAAGATGTAATAGATCGATTTGAAATTAACTTACTTGAGTCAACTTTTTGTGACTCTTTGCCACCAGCCACCCCACAACCCGAATTTTCGACCATTTTTGGGCAATCTTTACCTTTAGCACAGAGAGCTAGATCTGAGAAAGCTAAGTCTGAATTGTTGGTTAGCCCAGTTTTGCTGGAGGTCACAAAATTGGCAAACAATTCAGTCGAACTATTTTCTGGTGAGGAATTTACTGTTGATAAAGAGCAGGGTTTGAATGGGTTTTGCGACTTTCTTTTGAGTCGCTCTACTGCTCCTTATATTATTGAGGCTCCGATTGTAATGTTAGTGGAGGCTAAAAAAGGGGAATTGGATCTGGGATTGGGGCAATGTATCTCAGAGATGGTTGCAGCCCAATTATTTAATCAAAATGAAGGCAAGGTGATTCCAGTTATCTATGGTTGCGTTACCAGTGGGAAGTTATGGCAATTTCTCAAGATCGAAGGTAAGAATGTCACCATCGATGTGAATGAATATCAGATCCTACCAGTCGATCGAATTTTGGGTATTCTCAAGTGGATGGTGAGCAAAATTGATTAGCTAAAATTCGATAGATAAAGGCTCATTAAAATCCTCACTCATCCAAATTTGACCTTGGTGCAAACCTGGAGTGCGAGTAATGACTAACTTTTTCTCGAACTCACTAGCATTACTTTTGGCGACTTGGATCGAATTAAGAACTTCTACTAACAATGCTTCTGGTACTGATGCTAGTTCATGGACAATCTTTTCTAAAGTAGTCATTTTCACTAGTAAATCTCGACGCTTCTATTTTAACATTATTATCTAGAAAGTACATTCGGCTCTCATACT
>NZ_JANMZA010000511.1:0-3398 GCF_031382685.1 Chamaesiphon sp. OTE_8_metabat_110
GATATCAAACAATCGATCTCGGCGGTATTCGCTCGAGTGGATATTAAAGAATTTTATACGCCCAATACCCCGAAGATTGGCGGCTACTTTTATCAAGGTATTGGAATTAAGTAATGCTAAATCTTAACTAATTCTCATTAATGTACATTCCCAAACTAAGCGGGGTTGCACGTAGGCGAGTAGCTGCGATCGAGTTTGTTCGAGTAGTTCGATAGCGGGGGGATGGCGGTATTTTTGCCAGTAGATATATTGCAAATAATCAACCAACCATAGTTGCTCGGCTGAGTCGAGATCGCGATCGATCTGCTGCGCCAATTCTAGCCCCTGACGGCGAGTAAGCGGTAACTGGCTCAATCGCTCCAGTAGCTCCGCTGGGAGGGTTTGGAACTGCTCCCAGATGGCGATCGCGGCACCCGGACTACCTTGGGCTAGTCCGAGAATTTCTGGTCGAGCGAGGATTTCGGTTTTGCCGAGACTGGTGAGGACATCGCTCATCGAGACTCGATCGAGACGGTGGAAGGGAATCTGCTGAGTGCGGGATACAATTGTCGGTAGCAGGGCTTCTACACTAGACGCGATCGCAATAATCGTCGCTTTTCCCGGCTCTTCTAGGGTCTTAAGTAGGGCATTGGCGGCTCCTTCTGGCATGGTTTCCGCTTGTTCGATAACTACCACCGCGCGCGCACCTAGTAATGGCGGACGTGCCAAGAAGCGCCCGATATCGCGAATTTGTTCGATGCGCAGTTGGGGCGGTGCTTTGCGTTTAATCCCCGCCGCAGTGGCTTCAGCAGCGGAATAGAGCTTGCCTTGATGGCTATAGGTAGGCGCTACCCACAAGACATCGGGGTGATTGCCTTGGCGCAGCTTTTGGCGGATGAGCGTAGACTCACTCGCCAAGACGCCGTGGGTAAAGATTAATTCGATAAAGCAGCGTGCGGCAATACTTTTGCCAATCCCCTCGGCACCATAAAATAGATATGCAGGTGCTAACCGCTGCTGAGAAATCGATCGCGTCAATATTTCGGTGGCTTGGGTTTGTCCGCGTAAAGTGGTGCTAAATTCGTTGGCGTAGCCTCTGAGCATGAGAATCGAGTTTTCACTCATCAGGTCAAATAGGACGATCGTACCATTAATTTAGAATTAGCTAAAATTAGGTCATCAGCTACCGTGCAGGGCTGTGATAGCTCCGCATAAAGAAATAATTAAATCAATGCTACTATTTCGATTCTTCATGGGTACACTATGTTGAAGGTAAATAGAACTAGGCTCAGACGTTAAAATCATCACAAATCAATTGACACACCCCACCTGTAAGAGTACATGGATGATTATTTACGCAAGTTACTATGAACGCGACTAAACCAGAAGATCGACGAATATTATTAGTTGATGACGATCTTGTAGTTCGCGCACTGGTGAGTGAGTCGTTAGAGGAAGATGGTTTTGAAGTAATTCTCTCTACAAATGGTCACGATGGAATCGCGGCTTATCAAGAACATCGACCCGATTTAATTCTCGTCGATGCGATGATGCCGATTTTAGATGGGTTTGAATTTTGCGAACAACTCAAAAATTTAGGCGAACGGTTGACCCCAATTTTAATGATTACTTCATTAGATGATAATGATTCGGTCGATCGCGCTTTTGCCTCTGGCGCAACTGATTATATTACTAAACCGATTAATTTATCAATTTTACGCCAGCGGGTGCGAAATTTAATTCGCCAATCGCAGCTAATTAAAAATCAATTAAGCGAACTCCAGCAAGCAAACCAGAATCTCCAGCTTTTGGCAAATTTAGACAGTTTGACCAAGTTGTCAAATCGGCGCGGTTTTGATGACTATATCAAAAAAGAATGGGATCGAATGCAGCGCATCGAATCACCACTATCGTTGATTATGTGCGATGTTGATTTTTTTAAAAACTATAACGATCGTTACCTGCATTCCAATGGGGATAACTGTTTGATTAAAGTCGCAATGGCAATGCGGAAAACAGTCCGCCGCAGCGGCGATCTCGTCGCCCGTTATGGTGGTGAAGAATTTGCAGTCGTCCTCCCCAATACCGATGCCTTGGGTGCTGTCTCTGTGGCTGAAAATATTCGATCGGCAATTAAGAATTTACAAATCGACCATGAAGCCTCGATGGTCTGTCCTTATGTGACAATTAGTGTCGGTGTATCTACGATTATTCCGACGCGAGAAAATCAGTTTCAAGACTTAATTCATGCTGCCGATCGTGCCTTGTATCAAGCCAAATCTCAAGGACGCGATCGAGTCACAATGTTAGTTGCTTAGATGAGGTGGGGGATGGGAGATGGGAGATGGGAGTTGGGAGTAGGTTGGGTTGAGAGCAACGCGAAACCCAGCCTACAAGATATCTCTATTCACTATCCACTATCCACTATTCACCAAAACACTATTCACTTTGTTTCAACCTAAAATGCGATTTAAAGCATTCTAAACCATTGCTAATTCACCAGTGACTTCCAAGCGGGTATGACTCCCGATCGATAAAAATTGGTCGGTGAGAATTTCCGATACCGCAGGGGTAATCCAGCCCATCTGCTGCAATAGATAAATCGCAACAGCATACTTCGCGCGTTTGGCACCATCACTCACCTTAATTGTCAATCCCATCCCTTCGCCAACTCTACCGATACACTGAATTCCTTCCGCTCCAGCTTTGCTGACAATCTCGCCCTGGGTGAGCTGCATCAGTTGAGTATCAAATTTCCCCGTCCCGGCAATCAACTCGGGATGATGAGTCATGGCACGGACGATCCGTTCGAGATCGAGACTTTCGCCAGAAGATAGATAAGCGTAGAGAGTCGCCATTTGCGAGAGCGGCATCAGATATACCGGGGCACCACAATCGTCATGGACGCCAATAAACTCGTCTGGTGGCATCTTGAGAATTTCGGCAAATTTGCTCAAAATGAGTTTTTGTACCGGGTGAGTACGCTCTAGATAGTTGCCTAGCGGCCAATTATGGGCGCGACACACGGCTAGCATTCCGGCATGTTTACCAGAGCAATTGTATTCTAGTGGGCTAGTTTTGCCAGCAGGAATCGGACATTTGAGTGCATTGGTATCGATATCTGCTCGCCAGAGAATATTGAAAACCTGACGGGTGTGGATGATTTCCGCTGCATGAGAGCTGCACATGATGGCTAAATCTCGATCGCTTAACTGATAGCGTTCTAAGATGCCATTGCTCGTAACGGCGATCGCTTGAAATGGCTTGAGAGCCGATCTAATGAACGTCGGATGTTCGGCATCCCCAGCAACCGATAACACGCGTCCACGGCTGTCACAGACGACAGCTTGAACGTGGTGGACGGATTCGATGATTCCTTCGCGCAGCAAACGCACGGTAATTGCTGGTGATTTAGTACG
>NZ_JANMZA010000527.1:0-8936 GCF_031382685.1 Chamaesiphon sp. OTE_8_metabat_110
CCCACCAACGGTAGTAGTCCGCGATCGACTAGCTGACTAGTAGCATAAAGCCACCATCGACCGCCTTCTAAAACTAGATTTTCCGGTGGAAAACACAGCATGAAAACTAAATCGATCAGAGAAGATAAAATCAGTACTGCACCTGCGGTTTTAAGCGCTAGAGGGGTCAGGAAACTACTAACAATAGGTTGCATAGTCTAAATTATTGAGATGTGTCAGATGTGCGCTCCGACCAGTGAGCGATTGGTAAATGCGTTGTGTGAGGATCTAAAAACCTAGATTATCTTGTTTTGGGTAAGTTCCCCGCGATTTGCTGAGGCAACGCTTCGCGAACGTCACCAAGTCTCGCCTAAAATCTAATTACTCAGTTTATCTGTTATCTCGCGCTTTATGACTCCTAAAGTTGATATTTATCCCGATCGACAGGCACTAATAGCCGCAGCCCTAGAGACGATCGTCGCCCGGATCCATACCGCCATTAGCGAACGTCAGACTTGTTCGATCGCGCTTTCGGGTGGTTCGACGCCACAGCCCTTGTATGCGGCTTTGGCTCAAGCCGATTTACCGTGGGATCGCCTCCAGATTTTTTGGGGTGACGAACGCTATGTGCCAGCTACCGACCCCGATAGTAACTATGGCATGGCTAAGCGCGTCTGGCTCGATCTGGTACCGATCCCAGCCGCAAATATCCATCCAATGCCAACGCACTTCGATCGACCGCAACTAGCCGCTGAGGAATACGAGCGTCAGACCTTAGCTCAGTTTGGGCTAGAAACTGGGTCGATTCCCGTTTTTGACATCATCCTACTGGGGATCGGCGATGATGGGCATACAGCCTCTTTATTCCCCCATACAGCAGCTTTATCAGTCGCCGATCGACTGATAACTGTCGGCGATAAAGATGGGCAACCTCGGATTACTTTTACCTTTCCCCTGCTCAATCGCGCCCGGTGTGCGATCTTCTTGGTCGCAGGCGCTAGCAAACAACCCGCGCTAGCCGAAATCTTTGCACCTACGGGTGACATTCATACTTATCCATCGCGCGGCGTCCAACCTCAAGGCGAATTGCTCTGGCTGCTAGACGCAGCCGCTGGCGAGCGGCTAGCTCCTCGCTAAATCTACCCTTGTGTAGTAGCAAGTACATAAAGATTGAATGCCTATTTCTGGTAAAATCGAGACAGACCAAGTCTCTAAAATGTCCGGTCTTATCTACCCCGATCGGACCAACTTCGCAAGTAGAGTGCCTGTTCGAGACAGTATCCCAAAATTGATGAAAACAGCCTCAAAACTTACTTCTAAGTACCAAAACTATCCACTATTCACTATTCACTTAAGACACTGTCTTGATTCGCTGTCTTGACTGAAACACATGCGGAGGTGCCCTCCGCATGATTTCAGTCGCTAAACTGTCGGGAACCCCGACGAGCGCGAATCGCTAGTAAACTTGTTTTAATACAAGACGTGAGTAAGCATAAGTCTCTAAAAATTAACATCAGATTTTTATGATTGTCTGTCCGAACTGTAAGCACGATAACCCTGAAGGTGCCACTAACTGCGAAGCTTGTTATACAGCCTTGCCAGCAACCAAAGCTTGCCCAAACTGCGGTGCATCAATTCAGCTTGATGCTACATTTTGCGGACAGTGCGGTTATAGCCTCAAATCTGCCGCAGCTCAAGACCCAATTTTGCTACCGCCACCAGCGATCGCGATCGAAGCGACCCCTGCTGCTGGTAGTATCGGTCTGCCACCGACAATATTGACAAATCCCGAAGCGGATCTGTTTGCCATCCCATTAGCGCCAGCCGAGTCAGCAGCAATTGCCGAGGAGTCACTCGCCCCCATTCCAGAACCGCCACAAGTAGAGGCGCAGGTATCCCCCATCCCCTCATCAGCACCGACACCAGTCCCGGCTCAGCCACAACCAGCACCCCATCAGCTATTACATCTTCAATCCAATACTCCGATCGAGATTCCGCCACATTTACAAGTAATTCACTTGGGTAAGCCCAATGATTTGGTCGCTCCCGACATTGATGTGTCGAGTTTCCCCTGTGCGGAAGTAGTCTCGAGAGTTCATGCCAATATTCGCATAGAAGGAGAAAACTACTACATCGAAGATGTGGGCAGTGCTAATGGCACTTATATCAATCACAATGTTCTCGCCAAAGGTAATCGCCACTTGTTACGCTCTGGCGATCGGATCGGTCTGGGTAAAGGCGATTTGGTAACTTTTATCTTTCAAGATGCACCTGTGTAAGTAACATCACGCGCACGTGCGATCGATGCCGATCCTTCTCTTGAAAAATCAATCTAGCGATCTTCAGCCAAATCTAAGCTAAGTAAATCTCAAAATATGCTCTGACTCAATCCCAATTCCCGATCGACTCAAATTAGCTTAATTTATCCACGATCGATAGAGCCAATCGGCTCGAATAATTTACCGCTCGACCTTCCGAAGATCGATGCCGATCCGCAACTAAATTCAACCAACTTAATTCAGTTACGATGAAAAGTTATTGAATACGATTAGCTCACTTCTCACCAGCCATGATTCAAGCACCGCCCGCAATCGTATTAAGTCTTCTCAATTCAATTCCCGTCCAAAGCTGGACATTCCAACCGGAAGATATCGTGCGGATCGGACGGGCAACAGACAATCAGGTGGTGCTATTTAGTGCTGTAGTCTCTCGATACCATGCCCAATTGCGCTGGAGTGAAGAGACTGGTTGGTGCTTGTACAATATCAGTGCAAACGGTACTTATATCGATGGGGCAGCAGTCAAGGAAATCGCGATCGTCGATGGAATGATTATTCGATTGGCAACATCAGGGCCAAAAATTCAGGTTAAAGTGGAGTAGTTAGTGAATAGTGAATAGTGAATAGTGAAATCTAACTGCGTAGTTGAACTGGCATGACTAAATAAGTCATTTTGACACCACCTAAAGGGGTAAGAATGACTGGTTCGAGTGGGCCATTGAGACTGATAGTAATCTCTTGAGTAATGAGTGTTTTCAAGCCATCCATCAAGTATTTGATATTAAAAGCAATATCCAAATTTTCACCAGAAACCTGCGCGGTGAGAGATTCTCGACCGCTGCCGCGATCTTGACTTTCGACGGAAAGATCGATCGATTGACTGGTATTATCGATACTAAATTTGACCAAATTGCTCTGGTCTGCGAGCACGGCAATTCGCTCTAATGCGCTGAGAATTTGCTTACGATCGAGGGTAACTTGGCGTTGGAACTGCTTGGGAATCAATAAGCGATAATCGGGATATTTCCCTTCCAATGTCCGCGTCGTTAATTTGCGATGCTTTCCACAGCCAAATACTACCTGTCCCTGCTCCAGTTGCAACCCCAATCTGTCACCATCTTGCCCGGTTGCGAGCATTTTTTCGAGTTCGCGGAGTGCCTTGGCGGGAACCGTCACTTCAAACGATCCAGTGCTTGCCGCATCGGGTGCTTCCTGGTCGCTGGGCACCGTGTCAGACTCGTTTGGGTACACTTCAACAATTCCCAAGCGATGACCGTCTGTAGCGGCAAATTCCAACCGCTCTGGCTCGACTTTGAGATAGACCCCCGTGAGGACTTGCTTGCTTTCATCCTGAGAGCAAGCAATCAGCGAACCCTTTAAGCCATCGATAAAGGCAGTGGCTGAAAGTTGGTTGGTTTCACCCTGCTCGATCGATGGTAGCTCGGGAAATTCTTCGGCGCTCATCCCCCGCACCTGATAGCGACCCGATGCTGATGTAATCGTAACTAAGTTTTCCCCTGCCTCATCATCGAGGGTAATTTCGCCACTCGGTAATTTTGCGACGATATCATTTAATAACTTCGCTGGTAGCGTCAATGTCCCCTCTTCTTCTACTCTTGCTAGAAAATTAGTTTGGATACCGAGACTCAAATCGAAGCCAGTGAGCTGGATGCAGTCTGGATTCGTGGTGGCGTCAATTTTGATATTCGCTAGCACTGGATGAGTAGGACGTGTAGAGACAGCACGACTGACTAGGGCTAAGTTAACGTTCAGATCGTGCTGAGTACAAACAAATTTCATGAATTAGTGAATAGTGGATAGTGGATAGTGGGTAGATGGTGGAGGGTAGTAGTAGGGTGGGCATTGCCCACCATCTAGGTTTCCGGCTTTGCTGGTGTCATAGACATTGGCGACGATTTATAAATCTCGATCGAGATTAATTACCCTAATTTACTCCGGACTTGGAGCTTAAAGAAGTCGCCATTTTCGATCGTTTGCTCGATCGTATATCCAGCCATTTTGAGGCTGTCGGGTACTTGCTCGATCGGTTCGCCAGCATCGAGCCATACTTCTAACAACTCGCCAGCAGTCATCTGTTCGAGTTTCATTTTCGTCCGCACAAAGTTAATCGGGCACGGCGTCCCACGGAGGTCTAGTTGAGTCATTTGTTTAGTGGATAGTGGATAGTGGATAGTGGATCGTTAACCCAGATTTGGAGGTTTGGCTTCGTAGCACCCTACTCAACCTACGTCGATTATTTAATCCTCATTTCTAACCCTGTTTCCTGTAATTGCTATTCACTATCCACTATCCACTATCCACTACTTAAAGACATTCCCAAAGATACTCCCAATCCCACCTTTGCCGACCCGTTCGCCGCGAATTTTGGCGAGTTTTTCGAGGAGGTCGCGTTCTTCTTGGCTGACTTTGGTGGGGATATCGATTTGGAGCGTCAGTAAATGATCGCCGCGACTGACTTCATTACCTAGGCGCGGGACGCCTTTTTGTTCGAGTTTGAGGACGGTATTGGGTTGGATTCCGGCGGGGATATTTAATTCGGTGGGGCCATCGACGGTATCGATTTGAATATGGCTGCCCAGAATTGCTTGGAGATAGCCGATCTTCACTTGCGAGAGAATGTTAATTCCTTCACGGCGGAACTTGGCATCTTCTTCGACATGAAGATAGACGTAGAGATCGCCTGGTGGGCCGCCGCGCAAGCCAGCGTCACCTTCTTTACCGATGCGGAGTTTGGTACCGTTATCGACTCCTTTGGGGATGGATATTTTGAGTTTTTTGGTTTCCTGTTTGCGTCCGGCACCGTTGCAAGCTTCACATTTATCTTCGATGACCTGACCGTCACCATTACAGGTAGGACAGACCGATACTTGTGTAAAGTTACCGAACGGGGTGCGGGTATTGCGGCGGACTTGTCCGGCTCCGCCGCAGGTGCTACAAGTTTGGGGTTGCGAGCCGGGTTTAGCACCAGTACTTTTGCAGGTAGTGCAGGCTTCCAGGTGAGGAATGCGGATTTCTTTCTCGCCGCCAAAGATGGCTTCTTGGAACTCTAACTTGAGGTCGAGGCGCAGATCTTCGCCTCTAGAAGGGCCATTGCGACGACGTGCTGTTTGTTGTTGCCCAGCACCACCCCCGAAACCACCATTGAAGAAGGCGTCGTAGATATCGGCGGAAATGCCCCCCTTGTAGCCCATATCGCCATAGCCTGGGGGCGCACCACGACCCGATGATACTCCAGCTTCGACAAAGCTTTCGTAACGAGCGCGGAGTTCGGGTTCGGAGAGGACTTCGTTGGCACGATTGATTTCTTTAAAAGTATCTTCTGCCCCAGGCTCTTTGTTGACATCTGGGTGATATTTCCGCGCCAGTCTACGATAGGCGCGTTTAATTTCTTCCTGGTCGGCATCTCTGGAGGTGCCAAGGATTTCGTAATAGTCGCGTGCCATACAGAGGTTCTATCTTACAAGTAGTGGTAGGAAGCAGAGTCGGGGCTAGTCTCAAAATCGAGTGTTGTTGCGTCTACACTATGCCAATAGTGCCAGTAGCCTCTGCCTCAGACGATCGGCGCTGCTAGTTCGATCGCAGGATATATGATTCGACTCTGGCTCGATCGCATTTACCGCTATCGCAATTTGTGCTAGCGATCGACACTAACATTTCGATCCTCATTGTAAAGGAATCAGGACTAGGTGATGGAGTATTAACCGTAATATTTTATTCTCTATGTCCCGATCGCTCGATTTGCTATTCTACAACCTCATAGTCTGTCGTTGCCGTCTCATCATCATAATCTAGAGTGAGCGTACTGGAAACCTTTTTTGGTGGTGGGGGTGGCGGTGGTGGCGGCGCGGCAGCACGACTGAGTGGTGCGTGTCGTCTGGGTGGATTGTCGCTGGGAGGACGCTCGGTAGTGGAGCTACTGGGAATCGTCCCTTTTTGATAGACAGCCGTACCCATCGCGAAAATCTCTTGTTGGAGCTTATCGATCGCTTGCTGGACGTTTTCGAGGTTGGCAGACGGTTCGAGCAGCAACATTTGCAATTGGCGGGCTGTCTTTTCGGCGCGCTCGCGGAGATTGTCATCGATGAGATGACCGTTATCTTTGATGGTGGTGTCATAGGTGTGGAACAGGGCATCGGCTTGGTTTTTGAGTTCCACCAGTTGGAGTCTGCGCCAGTCATCTTGAGCGTAAGTCTCAGCTTCTTTGCGCATCCGCTCGATATCGACGTTATTGAGTCCACCCGTATTGGTAATCGAGACGGTTTGTTCGCGTCCGGTGCCCCGATCTTGAGCTGAGACCTTCAGAATGCCGTTGACATCAATATCGAAAGAAACTTCAATTTTGGGTACCCCACGGGGCGCAGGCGGGATGCCTGAGAGCAAAAATCTACCTAGGCTTTTGTTATCTTTTGCCATTGCCCGTTCGCCTTGGAGAACGTGGATTTCGACGGAGGTTTGACCGTCAGTGGCGGTCGAAAATTCTTGACCTTTACTGGTGGGAATGGTCGTATTCCGCTCGATGATTTTCGTAAAGACTTCGCCCAAGGTTTCGATACCCAGCGATAGCGGTGTCACATCCAAGAGCAGGACATCTTTGACATCTCCACCGACGACACCCGCTTGGACGGCAGCACCCATCGCTACTGCTTCATCGGGATTGACAGATCGATCGAGTTCTTTACCGCCAAAAAAGTCTTGAATGGCGCGTTGGACTGCCGGAATCCGGGTCGAACCGCCCACTAGTAAGATCCTGTCGATATCTTTAGTTTGGAGATCGGCGTCTTTGAGCGCGCGTTGAACGGGTTCTAATGTCGATTCGATCAGCTTGGCGACCATTTCTTCAAACTTAGTTCGCGTCAGCTCGATCTCCATGTGCTTGGGGCCTTGAGCGTCGGCGGCGATAAAGGGAAGATTGATCGACGTATTCATCATCGTCGAGAGTTCGACCTTGGCTTTTTCAGCGGCTTCGCGTAGCCGTTGGAGCGCCATCTTATCTTTGAGCAAATCGATATTTTCGGTCGTGCGGAAGTGTTTGATCATCCAGCGGACGATTTCATTATCAAAGTCATCCCCGCCTAAATGGTTGTTACCAGAGGTGGCTTTGACTTCATAGATGCCATTCCCGAGCTGAAGGATCGACACGTCGAATGTCCCCCCGCCGAGATCCACCACCATGATTTTTTGCTCGGTATTGGCTTTATCCAATCCATAAGCTAGCGCAGCGGCAGTCGGCTCGTTGATAATCCGGAGTACTTCGAGTCCCGCGATCGTGCCAGCATCTTTCGTAGCTTGGCGTTGGGCGTCGGTAAAGTACGCTGGCACCGTAATTACTACTTGCTCGACTGGATGACCCAAGAAATTTTGGGCATCTTTTTTGAGCTTTTGGAGGATCATCGCCGATACCTCTTGTGGCGTATAAGTCCGGCCTCGAATCTGGACATCCACAGTGTTATCTCGCCCTTTAATACAGTTGTAAGGGACGCGATTGCGCTCTGTTTCGGTGTCTTCCCATCGTCTGCCGATAAAGCGTTTGATACTATAGACGGTATTTTCCGCATTAGTAACGCCTTGACGCTTGGCGAGTTGACCGACGAGTTGTTCGCCGCCTTTGGCAAATCCAATGATACTAGGAGTGGTACGACCGCCCTCCGCATTGGAAATGACGACAGGGATGCCGCCTTCTAGAACAGAGACGCAGCTATTGGTTGTACCGAGGTCGATGCCGATGACTTTTGCCATAAACTTGAGGCAATATTTAAAGAATGGAAAAACGAGGGATCTAGCATTAGCTAGAGATTAATCCTCGATCGCACGATCGCTGCTGTGGCGAGTGAGCAAGCCCACGCGGGTCGAGATGGCTGTCATGCGATCGAGTGAGGGTAGAATAGGCTGCTACCGATTAAGCAGCGTCGAAATTCGTCGCGTCTTCTGCCGACAATTGCTCGGGTGGCGCGGCGACTTTGACCAAGGAGTGTCGAAGAATCCGATCTCCTAAGTAATAGCCGCGTTGCAACTCTTCAATTACGGTACCTTCAGGATGTTCCTCTGTGGGTTGCCGCATCACCGCTTCGTGGAGATTGGGGTCGAATTGCTGTCCTTCGGGACGCATGGGCGAAACCCCAATCCGCTTGAGACTTTCGACTAATTGTTTGTATACACCTTGATAGCTTTTGTGAATCCCTAATTCCCCATCGTTTTGAGGTTTAATTTGAGTTCTAGCACGCTCAAAGTTGTCTACAACACTCAAGAGTTCCACGATCGTGGACTGTTTAGCGCGAAGTTCCGTCTCTTCTTTTTCCTTGCTATTGCGCTTGCGGAAGTTATCAAAGTCAGCAGCAATTCTCAGATATTGACTTTGAAAGGCGTCCCGTTGATTGGAAATCTCCGCCAACTTAGCCGTCAATAACTGAACTTCAGATCGATCGGTTGGGTTCGACTCGGGTTCGACGGTGCCTGCTGGTGTCGCTCCTGGGGGATTAATAGCATCAACATTAGTACTCACCCCTTCTGCGGCCACTTCTGGCGGCGAAGTAGTTGGGTCGTTAGTTGCGGCTACGGTCTCCACCGTGGGCTGCGGCGATTCGGTTTCTAATGGTAGCTGGGATGACATCGGATCGTCACCGGGTTGAATTGGCTGTTGTGGGGTTTCACTCATCGTTC
>NZ_JANMZA010000544.1:0-6293 GCF_031382685.1 Chamaesiphon sp. OTE_8_metabat_110
GCACAGGAGATATTATCGCGGTGCTGGATACCTATGCCCGTCGTCAGTCGGCGGTGCGCTCGGCACAAGAGGAGCTAGAAGTTGCTCGATCGAAGTTGGCACAAGTAGCCTCTGGAGCCAAACAGGGCGAGATTCAAGCACAGCAAGCGACGATCGGCAGGTTCCAAGCCGAACGGGACACTCAGACAGGCGCACAGCAAGCGACGGTAGCTAGAGTCATCGCCGAAACAAGCACACAAACCGCATCACAGCAAGCGACTGTAGCTAGGGTAATTGCGGAAACAGCAACCCAAATCGACGCGCAGAAGGCAACGATCGCCGAATCGCAAGCAGAACTCGAAAACGCGCAGTTGGAGTACAAACGTTATGAAACCTTGTATCAACAGGGCGTAGTTACGGCATCCATTCGCGATAGCAAACGCTTGAACGCACAAACAGCTCAGCAAAAAGTCAATCGAGATCGAGCCAATTTGAATCGAATTACAGCTTCGGGCAAGCAGCAAATAGCTGAAGCTTCAGCCAATTTACGCCGGATTCAAACATCGGGACAACAGCAAATAAATGAAGCCAAAGCTAACCTGCGAAAGATTGAAACATCGATGCAGCAACAGGTTAAAGAAAGTCAATTTACCTTAAATAAAATTGCTGAAGTGCGTCCGGTAGATATCAAAGTTGCTCGATCGCAAGTAGCTCAAGCCCAGGCAAATGTCGCCCAAGCCCAGGCAAATCTGGATGCAGCAACGGTGCGATCGCCTCAAGCGGGGAAAGTCCTCAAAATACATACTCGCGCTGGCGAACGGGTTGGCAATGACGGCATCATCAGCCTGGGACAAACCGATCGGATGGTAGCAGTAGCCGAAGTTTATGAATTAGATATCGGTCGGATTCGCGTGGGACAGAATGCAACTGTGACGAGTAAAAATAATGCTTTTCCAGAAGTACTGCGAGGCAAAGTTGTTGAAGTCGGACTAGAGATTAATAAACAAGATGTCTTAAATACCGATCCGGCGGCTAAGTTTGATGCGCGGGTGGTAGAGGTGAAAGTGCTATTGGATGAAGCTTCTAGCCGTCGGGTGGCAGGTTTAACTAATTTAAGCATTCAAGTCGCGATCGATGTTAAATCTTGAGGAAATAGTATGGCTGAAATGATGCGGGACAAGATTGGCAAAAAGAAGAAACCACTGTTTTTGTCCTGGTTACAGTTACGAAAAGAACGGACGAAGCTGCTGGTGGCGATCGCGGGGATTAGTTTTGCCGATGTGCTGATGTTTTTACAAATGGGCTTTCAGGGCGCGTTATTTAGCAGCGCGGTGGAGTTTCATCATAGCCTCAACGGTGAAATTGTGATGGTGAGCAGTCGATCGAGAGCGTTGATTTCCCTCGATAGGTTTACCGAGCGGCGGTTGTATCAGGCAGTAGGTATAACGGGTGTCGCATCCGTCAGTCCGATCTATCTCGATGCCATTCAGTGGCGCAATCCCTACAACAAAGAGACTTGGAATATTTATGCGATCGGGATTAACCCCGAACATCAGGTCTTAAATATCCCTGGTGTCGCCGCCAATCGTCAGCAATTGCGGGAACCGGATACAGCCCTATTTAACATGGGTTCTCGGCAAGAATTCGGGCCAATCTCGCAACGTTTTGAGGTGGGGGAGCCAGTAATTACTGAAATTAACCAACGCCAGGTGCAGATTCGGGGCTTATTTAATCTCAGCCCGACTTTCGGGATTAATGCCTACTTGGTAACGAGCGATGTCAATTTTTTACGGATGGCTCCCAATCGCCAAGGTGGATTAATTGATGTCGGGGTAATCAAACTCAAGCCTGGGGTAGATGTGCAAGCTGTGTTAACCCAGATGCGATCGCAGTTGCCCGATGATATCAAAGTGATGACTAGAGATGATTATGCCAGGGCGGAGGTGTCTTTTTGGAAGGCGAGTACGCCTGTGGGCTATACCTTCGATTTGGGTGTCGTCATTGCTTTTATTGTCGGGGCTGTCATTGTTTATCAGATTCTCTACAGCGATGTAACGGAGCATTTACCGGAATATGCCACGCTCAAGGCGATGGGATTTCGCGATCGCTATCTGCTGATTGTCGTTTTTCAAGAGTCGCTGATCTTAGCATCACTGGCATTTATTCCAGGTGTAGCGATCGCTTTGGGGATCTATCGGATTACTAATATTGCCACAATGCTGCCGATGGCAATGGATCTGGGGCGGGTGGCGTTCGTATTTATCCTAACTGTCATCATGAGTTCATCGTCTGCGGCGATCGCCGTGCGGAAGCTCCAAACTGCCGATCCTGCCGATATTTTTTAGGAGATAAAGATGTCCGCATCGTCAAAACTGCCAGCACCAGCGATCTCTATGACCGCTTTAAATCATTACTATGGTCGAGACTCACTGCGAAAACAGGTCTTGTTTGATATCGATCTGCAAATCGATCGGGGTGAGATTATTATTATGACTGGGCCGTCGGGTTCGGGCAAGACCACGCTATTGACGCTCATGGGGAGTTTGCGATCGGTTCAGGAAGGAAGTCTAAATATTTTGGGCAACGAGTTATTTAATGCTACCAAGGAACAGATGACCTTAGCGCGTCGCGATATCGGCTATATTTTTCAAGCTCACAACCTCCTAAACTTTCTCACCGTCTATCAAAACGTCGAGATGGCATTAGAAATCCAAGATGTGACTGCAACTGAGGCCGATAATCGGATTCGACAGATGTTGACCGCAGTAGGTTTAGACCACCGCATGGATTACTATCCCAGCGATTTATCTGGCGGTCAAAAACAGCGCGTCGCGATCGCTCGTGCCTTGGTAAGTCAGCCTAAAATTATCCTAGCAGACGAGCCAACGGCAGCATTAGATAAAAAGTCGGGACGCGATGTAGTGGAAATTATGGAAAAACTCGCCAAAGAACAAGGCTGTACGATCCTGCTAGTCACCCATGACAACCGCATTCTGGATCTTGCAGATCGGATTATTTATATGGAAGATGGCTATTTGGAAAGGTCGTGATGTCTAACAATAGCTCAACTGGAGTCGATCTCAAGCAGTGGTATTCAGCCGAGAGATCTGCAAAGGGGATGCTGCCGAGGATTGCTACAATGAGGATAATGAATGAGTTGGCGCAGGCGTTCCCCAGAAGCACGCCTGAGTTAGCGGTGGGAGTTGGTGCAAAGATTCCCACAACCACACAAGATCTAAAATTACCGCTACAAAACATAAATATGGATATCAAAGCGATCGCTACCACACGTCTAGAATGGACTGGAGATCTTTTAGCGATTGGGTTTTTTGAAGATGCTGTCGAACTCAGTGGCGATCTTGCCGAACTTAATAGTAAGTTGGCAGGTGTCATTGAAGCATTAATCGCTGAGACTGAATTTAAAGGAGCTAAATCCAGCAGCGCAGTCACGCGTGTCGGCGTCAATACCCCAATTCAAAAAATCATGCTGGTGGGGTTAGGTAAAGCCGAAGATCTCAAGCTCGATACCCTCCGCAAAGCTGGGGCGACAATTGCCCGCACCGCCAAACGCGAGAAAGCCAAGACTCTCGGCATCGCTCTCCCCGTCTGGAATGGCGATGGTGCCAGCACAGCTCAAGTAATTAGCGAAGGTTTGCTGCTGGCATTGCATCAAGATAATCGCTTCAAATCCGAAGTCAAGCCCGAAAATCACCTCAAGCTTAGTGAAGTTCACCTGCTCGAATCTGCCGGAAATGATGCGGCGATTAGCAAAGCGCAAGCAATCGCCGACGGCGTAATCTTAGCGCGAGAACTCGTATCTGCACCTGCGAATATCGTCACGCCGATGAGTATGGCAGAAACTGCCGAACAGATGTCTAAAGACTATGGATTTGCGCTCAAAATTTTGGAGCAAGCTGAGTGTGAAGCCCTCGGCATGGGTGCATTTTTAGGCGTAGCGCAAGCGTCCGAAATGCCCCCCAAATTTATCCACATGACTTATACACCTACCGGGACACCCCGCCGCAAAATCGCGATCGTTGGTAAAGGTTTAACCTTTGATTCTGGCGGCTTGAATATCAAAGGCGCAGGTAGCGGTATCGAAACCATGAAAATGGATATGGGTGGTGCTGCGGCGATGTTTGGGGCGGCAAAAGCGATCGGTCAGATCGAGCCAGATGTCGAAGTCCACTTCATCAGTGCAGTCACTGAAAACATGATTAGCGGTCGCGCCATGCACCCTGGGGACATCCTGACAGCATCAAACGGCAAAACGATCGAAATCAACAATACCGATGCTGAAGGGCGATTAACCCTAGCTGACGCGCTAGTTTATACCGATAAGTTGGGCTTGGATGCGATCGTCGATCTAGCTACCCTCACAGGTGCCTGTATCGTCGCATTGGGCGATGATATTTCCGGCTTGTGGAGTCCCGATAAGTCCCTCGCCGACGGCATCCTCGCCGCCGCCGAACTCGCAGGTGAAAATTTCTGGCAAATGCCCCTAGCCGACAAGTATTTCGACGGCATCAAATCACCCATCGCCGATCTCAAAAATACTGGCCCGCGCGGTGGTGGTTCGATTACTGCCGCTCTATTCCTCAAGCAGTTTGTCAAGGATACGCCCTGGGCGCATTTAGACGTAGCTGGGCCAGTTTGGAGCGATAAGGAAAGCGGCGTGAATAATGCTGGCGCGACGGGTCATCCGGTCAGAACTTTGGTAAATTGGGTCTTGAGTTAGGTTAGACTCGATCGGCTCAAACGTATGTGGTGGGCAGTGCCCACCCTACTTTTTTCTAACTTTACAGGTAACAAAGGCGATGGGGTGCAAATCGATGCCGCCAACAGCACGATCTCCATCAACAACAGCAAATTCACCAACAACGGTGATGATGGTTTTGATATCGATGCTTCTGGTACTGGCAATACAGTCAACGTCGCGAACTCCGAATTCACCAATAACAGTGATGATGGATTTGATATCCTCGGTACCAACAATTAAATATTATTCTGCTTGAGTACATCGATCGCAATAACCGCGCACGGTGGTTTCATAGGTAACTGCTTGTAAACCCGATCGCAGTCTGGCAAATTCTACCACAGGTAGCTCATCCCAGCCGATATCCTCGATCGCGCCGCATTGTTGACAGTGGAAGTGATGGTGGGATTCGACGATCGCATCGTAGCGCGATACACCTGCTTCGAGCAGTACCTCGCGGATCAATCCTGCCGCGCGGAGAGCTTGCAAGGAGCTATAGATCGTCGCTTGTGAGGAGACGGGACAAGATTGATTTAGATCCACCAAAAGCTGTTCGACCGTGGGATGATCGTTACGCGCGAGGAGATTGGCATACACGGCGAATCGTTGCGGTGTGACCCGCAAGCCTTTGGCTTTGAGTGTTTTGACGATCGCGTCTGTTGATGGCTGGCTCATTGCGAGGGACTAGCAACTGGTGACTAGTGACTAGTAGAGAGGTACTGTAATCTCCAATTATAATCCCAATTTTCCCAGAACGCTCGTTAAATATTAAAAGTTCTCAGTTAAATAGACCTCTTACCCTTGACTTATTCCTAAATTAGAACTATTCTGAGATGTGTGCGACATATCGCTCAGTTGCCAGTTGTCGCAAACGGCTGCGCTAAAAATAATTAGTCAAATTTAGGAGTAAATCATGGCTGTAGTCAACCAAAAAGTGCCCAACGTTGTATTCAAGACTCGCGTGCGCGACGAATCAGTCGAGGGGCCAAACCCTTTCAAATGGCAAGATACGACTACACAAGACATCTTCGCGGGCAAAAGAGTAGTTGTCTTCTCACTCCCTGGTGCCTTCACGCCTACCTGCTCCACCAGCCATCTCCCCGGCTATGATGCTGCCTATGACGAAATCAAAGCCTTGGGTGTTGACGAAGTGTACTGTGTATCTGTCAATGATGCTTTCGTGATGTTCCAATGGGGCAAGAACATGGAAGTGAAAAACGTCAAGCTCTTACCTGACGGTAACGGCGAATTCAGCCGGAAGATCGGCATGTTGGTCGAAAAGTCTAACTTAGGCTTTGGGATGCGGTCTTGGCGTTACTCGATGGTCGTCAACGACGGCAAGGTCGAGCAGGCATTCATTGAAGATGGTTACAGTGACAACTGTGAAACCGATCCTTTTGAAGTTTCTGATGTCAACACGATGTTGAATTATTTGAAAGGTGCCAAGGGTTAATTAATGCGTAGGTTGGGTAGAGTGAAGCGAAACCCAACTATTTCATCGATTGGTTCTGAGGCGGAGATCTTTACCCCACCCCAGCTCTCCCCTTTATAAGGGAAG
>NZ_JANMZA010000272.1:0-6063 GCF_031382685.1 Chamaesiphon sp. OTE_8_metabat_110
CCTCTTTATTGGGTTTGCGGCGCGGCTCGGAGGCGTTGGGCTTTCACGCGCGGCAAGCAAAGGCGACAGAGCAAGCGATCGAGCATCTCAATGAAGCACCGCTGCCATTTGTGATTCACTGGAAAGGCAATCACTGGGTCGTCCTTTATCGCCAGCGCGGTCAGAAATACACGATCGCCGATCCGGCTGTCGGGATTCGCCATATCACCAAACAAGAATTATTGGAGAGTTGGTCGAATGGCATCATGCTGATCCTCCAGCCGGATGAAGTGCGATTTTACGAGCAGCCCGACGATCGCGTTGGTGGATTCGGGCGCTTTTTGCGGCGGGTATTTCCCTATCGCTGGCTATTGATCCAAGCAACAGCAATCAATATTACGATCGGGATCTTGGCACTGGCAATGCCGATCTTGATGCAGGTACTCACCGATGACGTGTTGGTGCGGGGCGATGTCCAATTGCTGACGACAGTATCGATCGCGGTAATTGCCATGAATGTCTTTCGGAGTGCGATCGGTCTGATTCAGTCGCATTTAGTCGGACATTTCGGAGTGCGATTGCAACTGGGCTTGACGCTCGATTATGGTTTCAATCTATTGCGGCTACCGCTGACATATTTCGACGCGCATCGCAGTGGTGAAGTCATCAGTCGCTTGGGCGACGTGCGGACGGTGAATAATTTAGTCGGGCAGATCGTCCTCGGTTTGCCCAGTCAGTTTTTTATCGCGATCGTTTCCCTGATTTTGATGTTGCTGTACTCGTGGCAACTGAGTCTGGCGGCGATTAGTGCCTTTATCCTCGTGACGTTAGTCAACCTGTTATTTCTACCCGCTCTGCGCCAAAAGACGCGCAGCACGATCGTCGAAGGGACGGAAAATCAAGGATTTTTGGTCGAAACCTTCCGCTCTGCGCTAGTCCTCAAAACCACCCAAGCCACGCCACAAGTTTGGGATGAATACCAGTCAAACTTCGGCAGACTGGCGAATTTGAGCTGGGGGACGATGAAACTGGGGATGTACAGCTCGACGTTGACGGGGATTATTTCTAATTTAACGACGATCGGGTTGCTGTGGTTGGGTAGTTATTTAGTCATTGATAAAACGATGTCGATCGGGCAATTGATTTCTTTTAACGGGATGAGCGGCAACTTTCTCGGCTTTCTCGGGTCGCTCGTCGGCTTGACCGATGAATTTATTACCGCCCAAATCACGATTCAGCGGCTCTCCGAAGTGCTGGACGCGCGACCGGAAGAAGTGTTTACCACCCCCAAACCGTGGGCTAAGATCCCTGCTACTGCCGATATTGATTGTCTGGGAGTTAATTTTCACCATGCCGGACGGATCGATCTGCTCAAAGATTTTAACCTCACCCTACCTGGTGGCAAAGTTATCGCCCTGATCGGCGAATCTGGCTGTGGTAAAAGTACCCTAGTCAAACTGATTGCCGGATTGTACCCGCTGCAATCGGGCAATATTCGCTATGGCAAATATAACCAACAAGACCTATCGCTGGAATGTCTGCGCCAGCAGGTCGTATTGGTCGCCCAAGACGCTCAATTTTGGAGTCGATCGATTATTGATAATTTCCGACTGGCGCATCCCCACGCCTCATTTGAACACATCATCAATGCTTGTCAACTGGCGGGAGCTGATGAATTTATCAGCCAATTACCAGATAAATATCAAACCATCCTGGGTGAATTTGGCGCGAACTTATCCGGCGGTCAAAAACAGCGGTTGGCACTCGCCCGCGCCTTGGTGACTTCCCCCGCCGTGCTGATTTTGGATGAATCCACAGGCGCACTCGATCCGACGACCGAAACTCAGGTATTGGAGCGAGTCTTGCAAGCACGGCGCAGTCGCACCACGATTCTCATCAGTCATCGTCCCCGCGTGGTATTACGGGCAGATATCGTCGTCTACCTCGATCGCGGCACACTCGAACTCGTCGGTTCGCCTAGTGAATTAGCCAATATTCCTGGCAAGCATCGCGATTTTTTACAACCGTAAATAGGGTTTAGTCCGTAGGGTGCGTTTCTGCGCCAGCAAAACGCACCAATCCTCAAACGCACCAATCCTCAAACGCACCAATCCTCACTCGATCGAACATCTACGGTGCGTTACCCTTGCGGGATAACACACCCTACCTTTAAAAATACTTTTTAATCATGATTATGAGTGATTTTGATTCCCGCAATGGTAAAGGTAATGCTAGTTTCCTCCATAGCAAAGACAGCGCGATCGATTTGCCCGTTAGCGGTGCGATCGTCACAAACTTACCGCTATCGGTAGCCGAACCCAGTGGAGCCTTATTTGCAGACTCCGACCCCAGCAGCGCAATAGTAGTAGTGCCACAAGCGAGTAGTGCGTTATTTTTCCCCCAACAGATCGATGCCGAACTGGTGCGCCAGACGACACCAGATGAATATTTACCCCCGATCGGTCGCTGGATCTCGATTTGCGGGGTGGCGACGATCGGCATCTTCTGTGCGGCGATCGGCTTAAGTTCGATTCTCAAATATCAGACGACTGTGCAAGCACCCGCTACACTTCGCCCCACAGGCGAGCTGCGGATCGTCCAGTCGGCGATCGAAGGTTCGGTAGCGAGCATTCCCGTGCGCGAAAATCAAGCCGTCAAAGCTGGAGATATCATCGCCACTGTTAGAGATGTGCGCCTAGAGAGCAAACTCAAAACCAAACGCGCTCAATTAAGCGGCGATAAGCTCAAAAATAAGCACCAAGTCGGTAAAATCGACGCGCAACTCAGCGCCCTCCAGCAGCAAAATCTGGGCGAACGAGATCAAAACGATCGATCGATCGCTGGAATTCAAGCCGAACTCAGTCGAGCCGAACGCGACTATCAGGACAAACAACGGATCGGTCGCGCCGAAGTTGCCGAAGCGAGCGCCAATATCGAAACAGCTAAGAAAGATAAGCAAGCCGCCGAGATGGAATTACTCGTCGCCACTGCCAATCTCAAATCGATTCAATCCGCCCACCAAGCCGCAGTAGCCAAACGCGATCGCTATCAGAGCGTTGGTGCTGCGGGAGCGATTTCCCAAAACCTAGTCGAAGAGTCTCAACTAAGCGCCGAGCAACAACTCCAAGCGATCGCCGCCCAAAAAGCCACCCTCGCCAAACAACAGCAAACCATCGCCCGTCTCCAGCAAATCATCGTCTCGACTCAAGCCAGATCGACCCGCACTCAAGTCGCCCTCGATCCCAGCCGCGCCGACATCGAACTAGTCCAGCACAAAATCGAGCGCGAACGCGCCAATGGCAAAACCGCGATCGCCCGCTTCCAGCAAGAACGCCAAAAACTACTCCAGCAAAGGGTCGAAATTACCAATCAGATCGCCACTACCGATCGCGAAATCGCCCAAATCGGCACCGATCTTCAGCCTACCCCGATCGTCGCCCCGATCGCGGGGACGATCCAGCAGCTCGCACTCCGTAACAACAATCAAGTCGTCCATCCCGGCGATAGTCTGGCAAAGATTTTACCGACTGGTACACCGCTGCAAGTCAAAGCTTCCGTCGCCCTCGCCGATATCGGTAAGGTGGATGTCGGACAAACCGTAAAAATGCGTGTATCCGCCTGCCCGTATACCGAAAATGGCATTTTGACAGGCAAAGTCATCGATATTGCCGCCGATGCCAAATCGATCGACAAAAACGCCGCAACTCCATCTGCCAATATCTATGAGGTGACGATCGCCCCAGCGACTACTAGCCTCGGGACTGGTAAAACCACCTGTCAGACGCGATCGGGCATGGAAGGTCGCGTAGATATTATTACCAAAGAAGAAACCGTCCTCAACTTCATGCTCAGCAAAGCACGATTATTGCTGAATCCGTGAGTATTAAATAGTTAAATTCGATCGTGCGGCATTAATCTCTCGCACGACTCGATCGACATCGCGATCGCGATCGATATCGATCCAGATTGCTTCATCGGGCGAGGGTTCTTCTAATGTCTCAAATTGACTTTTGAGGATACCTTCTTTAGCGAAATGATCTTCCCGCTCTTGTAAGTTTTTGGCGATGAAAGCGTAACTACCTTTGAGGTAGACAAATTTGACGGCTGGATCGTTGTCGCTTAGCAGATCGCGATAACTACGTTTGAGGGCGGAGCAGGCGAGGACGGTGGTTCGATCGGTGTCTAGCCAGTGGCGAATCTGGGTGCGGAGGGTGTGCAGCCAGGGGAGGCGATCTGCGTCTGTGAGGGGTTCGTTGTTGGCGATTTTGGCTCTATTGGTGGCGGAGTGAAAATCGTCAGCGTCAACGTATTGCCAGTGGTTGGCGGCGGCGAGGGCGCGAGCGATCGTACTTTTGCCAGAACCAGAGACGCCGATGATGACGATCGCGATCGATTGTTGTTGTGTCACAGATGGTAGCGCTCGATTACACATTTTCAGAGTGATTGGCTTCATTTTAGCCTGTGAGACTGAGTGATATTCACGTTTGCCAGCGGCGAAAATTAAGGAATGTAATTTTTTTAGTGAAGAGTAAGAAGCGGGTACGAATGCGGATTATGATGATAAAAATTGTAAAGTTTCGTAAGAACAAGCAGCTTTAAAATATGCCTATTCCCTTATTAGAATACGCCCCAACAACTCAAAACTCGCGCATTAAGGGTTATGAGGTACCTGGGGACGAACAGCCCAGAATCTTTTCGACAGACAATTTACTATCCTCTGGCGATCTGGCTGTACTGATCGAAGCGGCTTATCGTCAGATCTTTTTTCATGCGTTTGCGTCCGATCGCGAAAAGTTCTTAGAATCCCAACTTCGCAGCGGTCAAATCACCGTGCGCGATTTTATTCGGGGCTTGTGTTTATCCAATACTTTTACCAATAGTTTTTACAACCTCAATAGTAACTATCGGTTCGTCACCCACTGCATCCAGAAGGTGCTAGGACGCGACGTATACAACGATGCCGAGAAAATTGCCTGGTCGATCGTTATCGGTACTAAAGGTCGCGCTGGCTTCATTAACGACCTGCTCAACAGCGACGAATACCTCGAAAACTTCGGCGATAATATCGTTCCCTTCCAACGTCGTCGGGTATTACCTTCCGGTGCGAGTGAGTTACCATTTAACATCCAATCGCCCCGCTACGATGAGTACTATCGCGGCAAACTCGGCTTTCCCAAAGCTTCTTGGTCGATTACGCCGCGCAGTTCGCGCCCTGTCGCGCAAGCACCCAAAGCAGGCGATCCATCGATGTTTACCGATATGGCGAAAAGTCTGGGCAAAATCGGCAATCAACCACAATCGCTCTCGGCGCTAAATCTGGATTATCAAAATCTCGTACCTCGACGATAGGGTAGATGGGAGATGGGAGATGGGAGGTGGGAGATGGGAGAGGGTAAGAGGTAATGGGTAATGGGTAAGAGGTAAGAGGTAATGAGTAAGGACTTAAAAATTAATAGTCCCCCAGTCCCTCCATCTCCCCGTCAACCCATCTCCCCGTCCCCCCGTCTCCCCATCTCCCATCTAACTTAACGATCTATTTAGATTCCGAGGGGGGATAGTATGAGAAGATTTAGGGATATTGTAGTTAGATCCAAATCGTTACAAATATTCAGTCCGATCGAACGATCGCCTTGGCAGTTGGCGATGAGTGCTGGAGCAATTCACTAGAGGTAATATCGTGAGTAGCAAGCGGATCTTAGTAGTTGATAACGAACCCTCGATCCAAGAAGTCGCTCAAATTTGCCTGGAAACTGTAGCTGGCTGGCAAGTGAGTGTTGCTAGTTCGGGACTAGAGGGATTGGCAACTGCCGAGCGGGAACAGCCAGATGCAATTTTGTTAGATGTGATGATGCCAGATATGGATGGACTAGATACCTTTGGCAAGTTACAATCCAATCCAGCAACGCGATCGATTCCCGTAATTTTGCTCACTGCCAAAGTCCAAAGTGCCGATCGCCAAAACTATACCGAACTAGGCATTCGATCGACGATTGCCAAGCCATTTAGTCCGTTAGAATTGGCACAACAAATTGCTACTACTTTGGGTTGGAAACTGTAGAGATTCAGCTATTACTAAAACAAAGC
>NZ_JANMZA010000569.1:0-4325 GCF_031382685.1 Chamaesiphon sp. OTE_8_metabat_110
TAACGATCCCTTTGCTTCGATCGCTTCTGGAGAGCAGCGCAGCCAGGGAATCGAGGTTGATGTGGCGGGCGAATTAGCCCCTGGCTGGAAAGTGATTGCTGCCTATGCTAACACTAACGGTCGAGTTACCGCCGATACCGATGCTACTTTGGTTGGCAAAAAATTGTATGGAGTTCCCGACAATGCCTTCAGCTTGTGGAGCACCTACGAGTTTCAACAAGGAGGCTTAAAAGGATTGGGCTTCGGAGCGGGTCTAAATTATATTGGCGAACGCCAAGGCGATCTTGACAATAGTTTTACAGCAGACAGCTATTTAACTGTCGATGCAGCACTTTTCTATAAAAAAGATGACTGGCGATTTGGCTTGGCTCTAAAAAATATCGGCAATACTAAGTATGTAGAAACTGTCGGTAACAGACGTGGTTCTGCTAATTTCTACGGCGATCCTTTTACAGTCCAGGCAAATGTTTCTTGGCAGTTTTAAACATGAGCTGCCCAGCAGTCAAATTTTGTGGCGATCGGTGGGATCGGCATCGGTGGTAGCTGGGGTGGGACGATCTCTAGTAAGCTGGGCTACAGTGTCTCAACCAATGCGGGCGATCGTCAATTATGGTGTCGATCGACTACTCGCCAACTATCGATCGATCCTGACAAAACTAACAACCGCACCAGCAGGTAACACACCTACTGGAGGAGGCTCGAACCCGATTTTGCTGATAGTAGCTGTTTTTTAAACTCCTCAAGATAGAGCTGAGTCCCAATCGGGCCAGGTAATGCCAGACACTGATAGCTAGGCATAAAATAAACCTTGCCTGCTTTGCTAGCTTTGAGCGATCGGGCGATCGGATTACTCGTCCAAGCTTGTTGGAGTTTAGTCAGTTGATATTCCTCAAACCCATCTGCTAGACCACGTTCTGGGACATTACGGAAGTTGTGCCCCAGCAGCACGATCGCATCTGCCGCATCGAGTTCGGGGAACGTTTCGATCGAAATCGGCGCGAAAGTCTTCGGCGGTGCTTGCCCAAATTGTTGCGGGTAAACCAATTGAAAACCTAAATCTTGGGGTAAAGAGTTACACCGATTGTGAATTTTGGTCACTAGCCCCACCTCGCGGAGATCGGCTGAAATCAGCATTAGCAACTTGGGCGCGGTGGCAACTAATGGGGCAAACGCTTGGCGGGCGGTCGCAATTTGTTGTTTCGTCTCCCGCAATAAATCTGCGGCGCGTTCGGTTTGATTTACGGCGATGGCGATCGTCTGGAGATTGCCATCGGGATCGCCCCATTTGAGAATGAGTGTCGGTGCGATCTTCGATAGGGTTTGATAGTGCTTGGTATTGGCAATATCCAGCCCCAAAATTAAGTCCGGTTTTGCTTTGACAATTGCTTCGATCGAGGGGGTGCCAGCCATGCCCACATTGGCGATCGATCCGGCGATCCGCGCTCCTAAATAGGGAATCTGTGTGCTGGGCCGATCGTATTCGCCTCGGTGCAAAGCGGCATAGTCCGCAAAGGCTACTGGCTGAACACCGAGAGCCAGTAATGGTTCTAATAAATATGGGCCTAGTACGACAATCCGTTTTGCTCCTTCGCACACTTGCGTCGTTCCGGCGGTATGCTCGATTTGCTGGCAGTTAGCGCGGGTTGCAGTTGGCGCGATCGATTGGATCGAAGGCTCGAATTTGCCCGCACAGGCAGCGATCGTCAGTATCAACCCGATCGCCACAACCAGCTTATAAAAATAATTCCTAAATTTCATCGAATAGATCTATCAGTGGTTTAAGATCGAGGTACATAGTGCGATAGGGAGTTGAAGGTGGTAAAACTTCCTCGGCATTAACAAAACAGAAACCGAACTTCTGATAAAAGCCAGAAGCATCGTAAGGCGGTGTCATGTCGTCATCATACATAGCATCAACCGTCAGGAATCTAACACCAATCGCCGGGGCAATTTCACTTGCTACATATTCAATAGACCATTCCACTAATCTACGACCTGCTCCTTTTGCCCGTTTATCAGCGGCAAGCAAGCCAATCTTGACGGCTGGAAAAGTTTGATACTGAACGCCTTCATCAATCAAGATTGGCCGATCGAGATCCAGTTTATCGGCAATTAGAGTGACATAACCAGCCAAAGAATCTTCATAGCGTAGCACCCAGCATTGACTGATGCGGGCATCGATCTCTCGTTGAATGCGCCCTTGTCGCCAGTAAGTAACAAATTCTCCCCGCGAACAGCGAAACCCCTGACCTAAACCACTCAGATTGGGGGTAACGCGCTCAACAGGCATTTTGGAAAAGTCGATGTCAGCGAACTTACTACTTGGAGGCATTCTCAGACTTCCGACGGGCGGCTATCTGCTTCATCAAAGCCAAGGCAGTTTCATTCGCAACATGGCCACCACTTTGGATCGCTTGGGCTAGCTTTTGGGTTTCGCTGCCAGAGACAGGCTTGGATACGGTATGAAAAGGATATTTCATGGCTTTATGATGGTCGCTAGTCCTATCTTAGCATGTCAATTTTTGGGAGTTCCTGAATTTGTGACATGAGTTTAGCTAATGGCATTTGAGCATCTTCTTATTCTATAGAGACGATCGTCATCCCGTTCGCGTAGCGATCGTCATCTCTATCCATTTGTAATGGAAAGACATGTTGAGAATTAGGATAGAGATCGGCAAGAATAAGAACTAAGCGAGGTGAAAGATTATGGTCAAAAAGCAATTTCATGCCGCAATAGTGAGGGTAAGCTGTTCCCGATCGGCGGCGTAGCTAAGGCAGGCAAGAATGTCAGTGGCGGTGAGGTACGGAAAGTCTTGTAGAATTTCATCTTGGGTCATACCAGACGCTAAATAGGACAAGACATCGTAGACGGTAATTCGCATCCCTCGGATACAAGGTTTTCCGCTGCGTTTTCCGGGTTCTAGAGTGATGATGTCTTGATATTTCATGGGTATATGGATCGCAACAATAAATTTATTCTAGCGCAACGTCTTTCTTTAATTCGATCGAAACCCTGTATCGATTACTGCCTCGAAACTTTTCATGATGTCAATGTTTCTCAAGACAACTGGGATTATTGCCTCACAATTTTGATTCACCTTCCCCTGCATCATAGGGTTTCTCTCACACTCCGCGCACCAAAATGGTAAACCGATCTGTGACCAATCCGAATAAACCAAGTTTGAGCATCGGGGTACTTGGCGAGAAGATGCTCGGATGCGTTCACGATATCGTCTGCCACCTCAAAGGCTCCGGTTTCGATATCGATCGATACAATCTTACCAGTATTGCCTTCTTCGACTTGCGATCGAATCTGTGAATTATAAAGCGCATCGCCTCGTTGGGCAAACTCTTCTTTGCTATAGCGGGGTTGTCGAACTGTCATGGGTTTAACCTTACTGCGACTTAGAATCTCTTTATTTTAACCTAGAGGAATAAGCATTAAAAACGCTGTTTTTTCTCTCGTAAGCTGCCAAGTTCTGTCGCTAACGTACATGCGTCAACATTTGTATATTTAGCAGTTTTTCTGAGCCTTCATCTTTAAGAGTGCAACTAATTCAGCAATCTCTTCAGCAATAATTTCAGACATTCCAAGATGAGGAACTTGAAAATTTGGAAGACAAATAGTTATCGGCTCCTCCTTAAGCGATGGATCTGAAGATTTTATGTGTGTCGTTACAATTACCCAGAGAGATTGTCGTATTTTCTCAATCCTTTCCTGTTGACTGATATTTTCATCAATGGGGGGTAAATAATCCCACTTAGAATTATACTTCTGTGCCGACAACTCAGCTTTGAGAAGTGCTATTTTCTGTTGTAATGGGTTATGCTCAAGTTCTGTTTCGATTTCAGTACCAAATACCCAGCCTTGTAGAAGTTCGTGTTGCTCTAAGTCAGATAAGTCACAATAATCTTCTTCTAGCATTCCGAGTTCTTGCGCTGGATTTTGCTCCAAATTCCTTTTCCTTCGATCGAATTCCTGATGAGCTAGGATTTTCCCAATCAAGGCATCGACAGTTGTCAATTTCACTTCTCGATCCAAATCATTAAACTGTTTAGAACCGACAACTATATATGGAATATAACTTCCATGAGCAACCTTTAGTTTGAGTTCCATCCAAGGCTTCCTATATTCAGGAACACCATATTGTCTTTGTGGATAATATTGATAACTTGTATTAAAACGGGAGCATCCCACTTTTTATTTAGCGATCGCTAATTAATCTGTTAAGGTAGGCACAGCGATGGGCTAGTACTTGAGGAACATTTTCAAATTTCCACTGTGCCCCAGATATTTTAGTGCGACGGTCAATCTGTTTAATTGT
>NZ_JANMZA010000275.1:0-4281 GCF_031382685.1 Chamaesiphon sp. OTE_8_metabat_110
ATTTTTTGTGTAAAGATAACCAATCTGGCACCCATCAGGCTGGTATCTTAGTAACAGGGCAAATGAGATCGCCGTAGAATTTTTAGATTTTAATGAGGTTGAGTAATGGCAACAGTGGCAACAGGTGCATTGCTATGGCAGCGATATCAGGATTGGTTGTACTACCACCCAGGATTAGGGTTGTATCTTGATATCAGCCGAATGCGGTTCGATGATGCGTTAGTTTCCCAACTACAGCCGAAATTCGATCGGGCGTTTGCCGACATGCGAGCGTTAGAGGCCGGATCGATCGCCAATCCTGACGAGCACCGCATGGTAGGACACTACTGGCTGCGAAATCCAGCACTGGCACCCAATCGATCGATTGCCACTGAAATTACCACCACGATCGATTCGATAGCAGATTTTGCCCAAAAAGTTCACTCTGGAGCCATCCATCCGCCGCAAGGTGAGAAATTTACCGATCTAATCGCGATCGGGATTGGTGGCTCGGCATTGGGGCCGCAATTTGTATCTGAGGCTCTAGCAGCCACTGATGCCCCGTTAAATATTCACTTCATCGACAATAGCGATCCAGCCGGAATCGATCGCGTCCTCAGTCGCATTCATCACCGACTAAATACCACTCTGGTTGTGGTCACATCCAAGTCTGGCGGTACTCCCGAGCCGCGAAATGGAATGATTGAGGTGCAGACTGCTTATAGTGCCCAGAATCTCGATTTCGCTGCCTATGCAGTCGCAGTCACTGGCGTCGGGAGTCATCTCGATGGCGTTGCCGCCGCCGCAGGCTGGATTGCTAGATTCCCGATGCCCGATTGGGTGGGCGGACGAACTTCGGAATTATCTTCTGTCGGCTTACTTCCCGCTGCACTCCAGGGCATCGATATTCAGGGGATGTTAGCTGGTGCCAAAGAAATGGATATCGCCACCCGCACCCCCGATATTAAGACCAATCCCGCTGCTTTACTCGCTTTGGCGTGGTATGCGTCGGGGAATGGCAAAGGGGAAAAAGATATGGTGGTCTTACCTTATAAGGATAGTTTGCTGTTATTTAGTCGTTATCTCCAGCAGTTAGTGATGGAGTCGCTGGGTAAAGAAGACGATCTCGATGGCAATAAAGTCTATCAAGGTATTGCCGTCTACGGTAATAAAGGCTCGACCGATCAGCACGCCTACGTCCAACAACTGCGGGAAGGGATTGCCAACTTTTTCCTGACGTTTATCGAAGTATTACACGATCGCGAGGGCAATTCGCCCGAAATCGATCCGGGTGTTACTAGTGGCGACTATCTCTCTGGCTTTCTCCAAGGCACGCGTCAAGCTTTGTATGAAAACAACCGCGACTCGATTACAGTAACTATTCCTAGCGTTACACCGCAGACGGTAGGTGCTTTAATTGCACTATACGAGCGGGCTGTGGGTTTGTATGCTTCGATCGTCAATGTCAATGCTTATCACCAGCCCGGAGTAGAAGCTGGCAAAAAAGCAGCAGCAGTAATTCTGCAATTACAAACAGATGCAGTCGCAGCATTGAAGTCAGCAGCAGCGCCGATGACGCTTGAAGAATTAGCTACTAAAGCTGGCGCGCCCGATCGCGTGGAAGCAATTTACAAGATTCTCCGTCATCTCCAGTCAAACGATCGCGGTGTTACATTTACAGGTGATGTGTCGAAGCCGGGGAGTTTGATGGTTGCTTGGGTGGCGAAAGGGTAAGAGGTAAAAGGTAAAAGGTAATAGGTAATAGGAAGAGTAGAAGAGTAGGGTGGGCACTTCCCACCAGCTAGGTTTCAGACATTATCTACTTAATAAATAATTGTATTTGTCTATCTAAGTGCGTGATTTGTATTGGTATTGTGGAAACTCGATCGAGTCTGGATCGATCGAGTTAGATATTAATGACCCTGGCTTACTGTATGGGGCGACGGTATTTACAACTTTTAGAACGGATAAATTCTCGGAATCTGGCTACGATCTGCACTGCGATCGGCTAAGAAGTTCGATCGATGAATTAGATTGGATTCAGCCAGATTGGAATCAAGTTCGATCGGGTGTGGAATGTTTAATGTTACATTTCCCCGTACTGCGAATTACAATCTTTCCTGACGGACGCGAATTAATTACCGGACGAGATTTGCCGCCTAATTTAGCTACTTGGCAACAGGAAGGTGTGACGGTAATTGTTGCCGAGCAAAAATTTACGCGATCGTTTCCGCAGCTCAAAACAGGAAATTATCTAGCACCCTGGCTGGCGCTAAAACAAGCACGCAACCAAAATATTCAAGAAGCAATCCTGACAAACGATCGCGGTGATTGGCTAGAAACCACTACCGGGAATCTCTGGGGTTATCGCGATGGCTGCTGGTATACACCGCCGCTAAGTGCTGGAATTTTACCAGGCATCGCTCGATCGCAAATCCTATCATCGCTCAAACAACAAAATCGATCGGGATCAGAGATCGAGTGGAAGGAAGAATGGGTCAAAGGTTTGGAGGCGATCGGCTACAGTAATTCGGTGATTTATTTTATTCTGATTCATACTGTTATTACTCCTGTGGGTACTCTAAAGTATCCAGCCCAACATCCAGCGATAGCGGAAGTTAGCTGTTTAGAGTGAAGTAATCGGAGCAGATTTGGGTGAATATCAAATACAGGAATAATGTTCGGGCTTTTACACTCTTATTCATTGTTACAAGTGTGGCGATCTTCTATTCTGCACAACCCGCTCAAACCCAAGTTTTAGTTTTGGCAGATTCAATTTTAACAATGGGTAAGAACGAACAAATTAATCTTAGTAGCGCCTTGATTCAGACTAATAACGACAGTTCGGATCGATTCTTACGAGAACAACTAACAAATAGTAGCTCAACTACGCCCACTGCACTTCAATCGAGCAACAGCGGCTGGACTCAACCGATCGGTTGGTTATTTGGATTGGTGTTTGTAATCATGGGGGCACTTGTTGCCTGGTCTAAATATATACGAAAACGATAATCTTGGTAATTTGGATGCAACTAGGGTTTATAGGCGATCGAACCTAGTGATTCGGTAATCCACCTCGTCCCACTTATATAGTGCGATCGCTCCAATGGGTAAACTAGAATATAAGACCTAGTGAACAGAGATCGAGTCATGGCTGACGGCGATCGCGGAGCAGAGGCAAAGCAAAACGCCAATGCTCGGTCCCCTGGCACCTAAGCCTTTAAAACTGCCAAATCTCAACTTTAATTTAAAAAACCCTATCAATAAAATGAGAGAAAGGTTAACATAAGTTAATACAGAGATAACATAAACCAAATTATCGCGCATGTGCGCTGGTCGGAATCACCCGACAGCTCAGTGCGATCGGCAGATGGCGCAGACTGGAGGCAACGACGGTCGAGCGATTGGATCGAACCAAGCCCCGTCACGATTTGCCAGTCACCAAATAATAATATAGGAGAACCTTCGATTGAATAATAAGCGGTGGAGAAATGCCGGACTATATGTCCTTCTGGCAGTTGTGGCAATCGCTCTGGCAACTACCTTCTTGGAGAAGCCAGCCCCAGCCCAAAAAACTTTGAAATATAGCCAGTTTATCCAAGAGGTAAAACAGGGCGAAATCGAGAACGTTGGCTTGAGTGCCGATCGTTCGCGGGCGTTGGTACAAGCTAAGGATGGTACCAAAGCGTTGGTTAACTTACCTCCCAATGACAACCAACTCGTCAACATTCTGACAGAAAACGTCAAAGGCAACATTTACGTTCTGCCACAGAATGACGAAAGCGTTTGGTTCCGCGTTCTGAGTAGCTTATTCTTCCCAGTATTGTTACTGGTGGGTCTATTCTTCTTGCTCCGTCGCGCTCAAAGTGGCCCCGGCAACCAAGCGATGAACTTTGGTAAATCCAAAGCTCGCGTCCAAATGGAACCCCAAACCCAGGTTACTTTCGGTGACGTAGCGGGTATCGACCAAGCGAAACTAGAACTTAATGAAGTTGTAGACTTCCTCAAAAATGCCGATCGCTTTACTGCTCTCGGTGCCAAGATTCCTAAAGGTGTCCTGTTAGTCGGCCCTCCTGGTACTGGTAAAACCCTCCTCGCACGAGCTGTAGCTGGTGAAGCTGGCGTACCATTCTTCAGTATTTCTGGTTCGGAATTCGTCGAAATGTTCGTCGGTGTAGGTGCATCCCGCGTCCGCGACTTGTTCGAGCAAGCCAAGGCTCAAGCTCCTTGTATCGTCTTCATCGATGAAATCGATGCAGTCGGTCGTCAACGGGGCGCAGGCTTAGGTGGTGGTAACGATGA
>NZ_JANMZA010000661.1:0-11214 GCF_031382685.1 Chamaesiphon sp. OTE_8_metabat_110
ATAGTTCTAGCTAATTAATTTTATAATAATAGCTAGAACTATGCGATCGCAACAACTAATCCTGGACTTTTTCCTTCTCATCGATCGATAGTGATGGGGTAAAATCGTTCTATTGGAGCTGGAAGCGTATTAATTTAGTCATAAAATAAACGATTTTCATGTATTAGATTTATGAGTCAACACAAACGCAGAAAAACTTTAAATGAGCCGTCACATAACGATGATAATTCTTTGCGAATCATCGGTACAGAAGAATCATTAGAACGCTGGAAGTGGTTGTTTCAAATTCTAGAGGAAGATGGCACGATTGAGATTATATCGCGTCCAGATCGCACTTATGAGATGCGGGATAGCAGCCTGCTACGGCAGTATTGGCAGATCCGCACTAGATTTTAAGCTATTTTTGTTGTGTTTCCTTACTCGATCGAATATAATTTACGCAGCCGACGGATAAAGCAAATAATTTTAGATACAGTTGCATAATTAATCGGTAAGGTCATTTGAAAAGGAAAAAATTGTACTTTCTCTCGGTCATTTCTAGATAATGAGTTGACTGAAATTTCAAGCTCGTACAGTTCTAGCTATAAATAAAAATTTAATTAGCTAGAGCCATGCGATCGTGACAACCAATCTTCAACCCTTTTCCTACTTGTCGATCGATGATGATAGGGTAAAATCGTTCTATTGGCTAACTGAGGAGATCGATCGTGATTTCTGCCCAGCGACGATGGCCAAAATTTACTACTGAACCAACCGATCCCTATCGAGCATTCTCAATCTCTATCCATTGACGTTGCTCGAACCGAGTATTTCAAAACTAGCAGCTCTCTCGATGATTAACTTGCCAGCAATTAAGATCGTCCGCACTCCTCCACTAAGTTCTCTTGGGGAAGGCTCTGCTGTGGATAATCGGTTGATGGCTAAACCTGTTGCCCCAGGAGTCTGGGATGAGTTTTTAGCACTGCAAATCTCACCTGCTACGCGGAGATCCTATGCAGCGGGACTCAGAGACTTTTTCCGGCGGGAATTCCAAGTATCGGTTTCGCCTGAGACGATTTTAGCTTTTCTTCAACTGCCCGAACGGGAGGCGATAGCGAAGCGCTGCCTTGAGCAGGTCGGTCATGTCATTGCCTATCGGGGACATTTACTCGAAGCCCAGTTGTCAGCAGGAACGGTGAATGCGCGGCTGGCAGCGTTGAAATCGTTTGTTACTCATGCATACAAGCGCAAACTGTGTGCTTTTAGATTGGAAGCTATTAAGTCGGTGAAGGCGACTAGTTATAAAGATACTAGGGGGATCTCGACCGCCGCTAGGCGGCGCGCAAGCTTCGACCAATTTCAGACGTTAATGGATGGGATCGATCGTTCTACCATCATAGGTAAGCGGGATTATGCGATGTTGCGGTTGCTGTGGGACAATGCCTTGAGACGGGCTGAGGTGTGTGGACTAGATCGTGCGGATTTTCACGCCTTGGAGGCTCGGCTTTATCTCAAAGGGAAGGGGAGAATCGATAAAGAACCGCTCGATCTGGCGACTGTTACAGTTGAAGCGATCTCTGATTGGTTGGCGAGTATGGGTGAGAGTAAGAGTCCAGCTCTGTTTGTCTCTAGTCGAGATACCCGACTGAGTGTAGATAGGCTGTATCAGATCGTCGGGGGATTGGCGGCGGCGGCGGGAATCGAGCGGGTGGTAAGTCCACACAAGATTCGACATTCTAGTATTACGGCATTGCTAGATCTTAATGGTGGGAATGTGCGCTCTGCTCAGGCGCATTCCAGACATAAGAATTTGGCTACGCTGATTCGCTATGATGATGGGCGACAGCAGTTGCAGGGTAAGGCTGCGAAGACTCTTGCTGATGCTATTTCCCAGCGGGATGTGGATTAGGTGTATATTTTAATGTCTGAATAATGCAGATTTCAATCGCTATTAACCAGAGTAGTAGACTAAATTGTATATCCCAGTGAAAAGCCAGCCAGCCGATCGCGGCTCCACCTAAAACTAACCAAGCTGAATTGACTTGAAATCTCATCCCTAAAATCGCACTGCCGATCGCGATCGCCGCCCCTAGCTGTAGCGACCTGGAATAGTAATCACTCAGGACTGCAATCATCGCGATTTTGAGACCACATTAACTGCAACTATCCGATCTCAATCGATTGGATAGCTGCACCGTTACAACTCTAAACATTGAGCATTCCCGTCATCGCAGTCGGTTTAACTTGTCACGGTTAACTTGATTTCTGGCTTGATTGCTTATTCTTATTACCCCAAAAAGCCTTGTTTGGATTTGGAACATAAAGGTCTTGAATCACTTCCCCCAGCCATTTTCTAGCGTCGAACTCACGTTGAATTAATAGTTAAACCACTGCCACCAGAATAATAAGAATGAGATATCTTCCATTTGTTCCAATTGAAAATAGCCAAATCGTTGTTTTTGGCCTGCTTACAACCGCTATTACCAGTGTTTGGATACCGAGAGAATTGTTTAATTGGAAGTATGCCTACGGAAGTATCTGTTTATTTTTGCTGACTCTAGTCTCGGCTGTTTTTTACGGATACGTTAATTTTATTGCAGTTCCCGTAATCTTTGTTTTTTCCTCAGGATTTATGCTTCTTCGCCAAGAAAGATCCTTTCTCAAGCTTGTTGGAGCAATGTTGATTACTGTCCTGTCGATAGGCTTCATGAGCCATTGGGTACCAGGGTTTCACAATCCTGCTTTGATTAAAAATTCGATAATAAGTGCGGACGGCATTCCATATTCCTTATCTTTGGACTTCGATAAGGCGCTGATTGGATTTTTCTACATATTGCTGGGAACGGTCATGATTCGGACTGTGCGTGAGTTTAAAGCATCGGTAAAAACGTGCTTGGTGGGGGTCTGGCTCATTGTTGCCTGTCTGCTACCAAGCTCCGTCGTTATGGGGTATGTCCGTCCAGATTTAAAATTTGGGGAGTTCTTTTTACAGTGGGCCTGGATCAACCTCTTTTTTACTTGTCTTGCAGAAGAAGCTTTTTTCAGAGGATTTATACAGACTCGGCTTTCCATCCTTTTGGCAAGCTATCGTTATGGTTCTGTTATCGCTTTGATCGTTGCATCATCACTGTTCGGCATCGCTCATTTTGCAGGAGGCTTTAAATACGTAATTTTAGCCACGATGGCCGGTTTGGGATACGGCTTAGTTTATAGTCGAACTCGACACATTGAGGCATCTGTGCTTACACATTTTTCAGTCAACGCTATTCATTTCCTTTTTTTCACTTACCCCGCTCTATCTGGGTTCGTGGCCTAACAAAACGAGGTAGTACCAGCCTTGGCTATCGAACGATACACGTAATTGGCTTCGATGTCCGTGGGTTTTCCGTAGTAGGGAATCAGGTGTAAATCAATTGCCAGCCGATGACTTCAATTGCGGAGCTTTGGCGGAATTCGACTCTGCAATGCGGCATTTAATTCTTGCTCTAGGGGGAAACGCAGAATTCGGACAAAATAGCACGCTAAGGCTGAAAGCTTTTTCCTGACTGGCTTGCAAGGAAGTATCCTGAAGACCGAAAAAAAGTCATAGTTTGTCAGATTAGGGTATACCCCACTCTGACAGATTTAGATTGGAGGTTTAATTTCTCGAATACGCTCAGCAAAGCTGTTGTTCAAGGTGACTCTGTGATAAGATTATGCAATGATTGGTTATTTTTCAACCCAACAATTCTTGTAATTGTTGTTATACTCTTTCTCCGTGATGGCGTGATAATTCCCATCAGCATTCGCTTGAATGCTTCATAGCTTCTAACTTCTGGAAATATCGATCTATACTGGTTCGCATGTCGATCGATTGCACTAATCGTCGGTGCTGCTGCTCTTGGCTGTGTCATATATTCTGCCTCTTCTTCAGCCTTCTATTCCCATTTTAGCTCTCCTAGAGTGATAAAAGAGGGATAGCTGCCTCAGTTCAACAACGAATTGCGATCGTAACTGGCTATAATAACCGTGGAGTTCAACCTCAAGAATTGGGAACACTCGATCCAAATCGACATCTTTTGACTACTGCGGAGTGTCTTGTGGAAATTAGTTTTATAACCGATCCTCTAGATGAAATCCGACTTTTTGATATAAATTACAAAAAACAGCTCAGTGAAGCAATTACATTGGGAATTATTGACTTCCTTCAACGTAGTTTAAATTGATTTTTGAAAGTAGTCAATTTTTCATATTGGCAAGAATTTGGTACGATAGTTTAAGCCTTTCAAATCGATAGACTATTTAAACTGTGTTCTACCCAGGTATTCCGATCTGGATTTTCTTAAAAATGAATAATTCTTCTTTTGCTTTTTGGTTTAGCATATCTATTGTTGCTTGTGGTGCTATTGTAATTATCGCTCTTAGTATTCATATTTTTACAAAAAATTCTCCTTTAACTAGCGACAAGGTTCTTGATTTTGCTAGCCTCTTTATCTTTGGATTATTAATAGCTTTCTTATTATCGATGGGCATGTACTATTGGGCAGATAATACAAATACAAATGCTGGAAAAGATATTTTTGAAGGATGCAAGGCAATTATTACTCCTTTAGTATCTATAGTAATTGGTTATTATTTTTGAAAAAAAGAAAAATAGCGTTATCGCACTCTAAAAGTCCGTATCTCTCTAACGGTAGGTACCCAGAATTCCTCTATTTCCCCTTCCACGCCAACCTTGCGGTAAGCCAGTAGATTGCGGATAGTTTTGGTATCACCGTCGCGGAGATTGAAGCCTCGATCGATCTGGGACAAACGCAGAATTCGGACAAAATAGTACGTTAAGCCCAGAACTTGATGCCTGAGCTATTTTCAGAGCATGGTTTAAAAAGTATCAAAATCTGTCAATCTGGGGTGTACCCCACTCTGACAGATCGTGACTCTTTTCCTGTTGTCGGGGTATTTCTTTAAAAATCGATCGCCATCCAGTGCCGATGACAATGGGCACCTGAAATCGCCAGTCGAGCAGGGATTAACGTTAGACTCAATTGAGAAGTAACCTTGTCTTGAAGCATTGAGTTCCTAAAGTTGCCATAAGTTTTGACGGAATAAATATCGATCTCTCTAATATTGGTAAAGAAAAGTGCATCTCCCTTTGATTAATCGCGCTCAAGAACATGGCGAAAAAATTGCGATTCTCGTTCCGAACGTCGAAGCCTTTACTTATAGAGATTTATTGTACGTTTCCAGCCAAATAGCTACAAATCTGCTTCAGGATACCGAAGATCTAGAGGAGCAGAGAGTTGCCCTGATGATCCCACCTGGTTTTGATTATGTAGCCACTCAATGGGGGATTTGGCGGGCGGGTGGCATCGCCGTACCTCTATGTGTCTCCCATCCACGCCCAGAGTTGGAGTATGCGATCGTAAATTCTGGGGCATCGATTATTGTTGCTCACCCTGACTTTGAGGAGATATTGCGCCCGATTCTTCTAGCCCTACGCAACTCGAACGCGCAAGCACCGAATTTACGCTCGATCCTCACTTCTGAAACTTTACCAAATCCTGTCGATCGCCTCCCAGAAGTAAATCTTGCCAGACGTGCCTTAATTCTTTACACCAGTGGTACGACGGGGAAACCAAAGGGTGTAGTGACAACCCACCAGAACATTCAAGCTCAAGTGACTAGCTTAATCGCCGCTTGGGAATGGACATCACGCGATCGGATTCTGCACATACTACCCCTACATCATGTTCACGGGATTATCAACGTCCTAACTTGTGCTCTATGGGCGGGGGCGGAGTGCCGCATGGTAAGTAAATTTGATGCCGAAACCGTATGGCAGTGCATTGGTGACGGTGATTTAACCCTATTTATGGCAGTACCGACAATTTATGTGAAGCTGATGAGTACTTGGGAAAATACCAATCCCGAACGTCAAAAAATTCTGTCAGCAGGTTGCGCCAAAATGCGCCTCATGGTATCTGGTTCCGCAGCTTTACCAGTTCGAGTCTTAGAAAAATGGCAGAGTATTAGCGGTCATTTGCTGCTGGAGCGGTATGGCATGACCGAAATCGGGATGGCGTTATCGAATCCTTTACACGGTCAAAGATTGCCAGGATATGTGGGAGTACCCCTACCAGGAGTTGAAGTGAGATTAGTAGATGAGGATGGCACGTTAGTTCCATCAGGGTCACCGGGAGAAATCCAAGTCAAGAGCCACGGCGTGTTTCTGGAATATTGGCAAAATCCCGAAGCTACAGCCACAGCCTTTCAGGATGGCTGGTTCTGTACGGGAGATCTGGCCGTAGTTGAGAATGGCAACTACCGCATTTTGGGTCGGATGAGCGTAGATATTATTAAAACTGGAGGTTATAAGGTTTCGGCTCTAGAAATTGAGGAAGTACTGCGATCGCATCCAGATATTCATGAATGTGCGGTGGTGGGAGTTGACGATCCAGAATGGGGCGAGCGGGTATGTGCGGCCTTAGTTTTGCACCCGCACCGCCAGTTGACATTAGCATCTTTGAGGAGTTGGGCAAAAGAGCAATTGGCAGTTTACAAGGTACCTACCCAAATTTTGGTAGTTACCGAACTACCGCGCAATGTGATGGGGAAGGTAACTAAACCCGCAGTGGTGGAGCTATTTCGCTAGGAACAGCTAGAGTAGAGTTGCATTGTGCCCTAACCAACCTCCAAACGGCTCAAACCTTTCCCGCCTACCAGATCGGCTTTCGGTAGTTCCTGGGCGGGATTGGGCGGACACCAGAACAGATTTTTGCTAGACACCCCGATCGAATCGAGAATGCCGCGCATCACCTCCGTACAATACATCCAGTGTCCCAAATCGTCATACATCAGATCGGGATTGAATTCGAGGTTGTAATGCAACACGTTGGGCAGATCTACAAACTCATCCGAAGATTGGGGCGAGAGAATCATGAGTTGAAAGGGCTTGCCCTGACAGTGTTTGGTGAGCTTGTCGAGTAGATCGGTCACGCCACCGCGATCGGCAATCCCCGTGCGAACGAACAGCACCTTGTCACAATGCTGGAGCGTGTACCAAAACCTCTGGGCGCGGGCGGAGTAACGCGATCGCATTCGTTCGTGAATCGGAGACATGTCATCAATCGGGTTTTCGGCATCCTCAACTTCATGGGCAAAAGATAACCCCGCCCACCTGCGGTGATAGATGCGGTGCATGAAGGCATCGTAATGCAGCAAGTCGGGATTCCACATGTCATCAAAGCCGTTCTCGATGATATCCGCAATATCGGCAATATTGGTAGTGCGGGTCAGATCGAACGGAAAAGCGGGACCATCGTACCCCATCTTGTAGAGCATCATCCGCACGGCACAGCGATCGCCAAGTGGAATAATCCCCACCCGATCGATCTCGGCTAATTTACACTTGTATTGAAACAGCACGGCAGACTGGGGTGGGATTTTGACTCGGCTTTCCAGTCCATTGTGACCGACTATCATCGTGCGGAAGGGCAGATCTGGATGCAGCGGATCTGCATAGACACCCTCTGGCAAAGCTCTGAGTGCGCTCCGCACCTCCTGCCACATGGGCTGAAGATTGTACTCATGGTCGGATTCGTTAATCACCCACAATTGACGATCGTCCTGTTGCAAAATACCTAAATGTTCGTCATAAAACAAAACTTGGGCATTATTCGGCGCAAACAGATTGAAAGCAGCACCATACTCCAGATCGCTACCAGGCGAAATTTCCACCATAGTTGAGATCGAGCCATCTGATTGCACCACAAAATAAGGCAGCGTTCCTGGCTGGCGATCGGTGGCAATATAGATACCAGGAATCAATCCTGCTTTACTTTTGAGGGCAGTTTGTAACTCCTGCCAATAGGGTGCGACGGTGTAACTATTTTGGGATGGATTGTTAATTCGCAACCGCTGATGTTCGGGACAAGCGCAGATCGAGAATCCGGCATTGTCAAGATAGATCGGGACTTCATTGGGTTGCCAAAAGCGTTGCTGTTCTTCAGCTAGTTCGTTTTTGTCGCTTTGGAATAGATCCAGATCGATCGCCTCAAACATCAGGTTATGTCCGATCGTATTGGGGTGAGCGGGGTCGAAGGATATCCCCGCTTTCCAGCGTCCTTGCCCATTATCTAATCCTGCCAACCAATCGAGGATCGGCACACCCCACGTCAGCATTCGATTGTGGGTATCTTGCAATAGCTCGTAATGTTCGGCACGATAGTCACCATGTGGATAGACTCCGCCCAAAATTGGACGTGCGCCGAGTGCCCGAGTCATTTGTAAGAGTTGCTGTAAGCCGCTTTCAAATCTTCGTTGTACGGTTCTGCGTTGATGGGCAGGGCAGTGGGCAAGACCTTCATTCCCCAGCGATAAGGCAATAATGACTACATCTGGTTGTTCGGGAGTGACAACTGGCCCAAAGCGATCGATCGTGCTGCCGACGTTCGCTCCGACCTCTGATACATTAATGAGTCTGTGTCTGTATTTTTGTTGCACAGCCTGTCCCAAGAGTGATGCCCAACCTTTTAGTAACCATGCTTTCTGACCTACAGCAACAGAACTACCAATGACCAGAATTTTTTGACCTTCAGTGTTCGCTGTCAAGGGCGTTTTGACGGGATGTTCTTTAATATATCCAAATGGATAAGGTTGCAAATAACCAAATGCTCCGTCATCAATGACAATAGTACTAGCCCGATCCTCAGAATCGATCTGCACCCAACGGTTTAGACCTAGAGATTCCCACCGCCCAAAGCCTTGAGCATCGAGCTTTACATACTTGTATTCTACTTTCTGGCGATTCTGCATCGGATCGGCTTCAGAAGCAGCAGAGGCTTCGCCCACGATTGACTCAGCAGATGGCTGAATATCGATTGCTGTATCTGTCCACCATAAAGGATAGCAATTGCCACTGGTGCGGAGGCGAATACCTCTGGTAATGTCCCACGCTCCCAATTCGGGTGTAGAACCGACCAAGGCAATGGATTCGCCAGTTTGGGTGTGTGCAATAACCTGAAATTGATACATCGGTTTTTTGCGGGTAGCGGGTTATGGTGCAAGACAAAAAGGCTGCGTGATAACGGATGTCTCGATAGACTATCACACAGAGCGCATAACTTCTGTCTTAAAAATAACCCTGTCCTTTGGACAATCGCCCATAGTAGGTGACTAAATGTCCAAGGTATAATCAAGTTAGTAAGATTACTCTCACAAAGAGACATCCATGCTATCTACTGAATTTGAAGATCTCCAGGAAGCATTAACTAATTACAACCGTGCCATCGATCGCTATCCCACTGCTTCTGACTACAACAATCGTGGCTTGCTGAAAGCAAGTAAGCTCCAAGATATTTATGGGGGATTAACTGACTTTGACCGAGCTATTCAACTTGACCCCCAAAATGCTGATGCCTACGTCAATCGCGGTTTACTGAAGAACGAACTTTTGGGCGATCGCGCTGGTGGAATTGCCGACATGCAACAAGCAGCCAGATTGTATCAACAGCAGAATAATACTAAAGATTATCAGATAATACACGACCTGATTGAAGACTGGTAACAGGCTGGGGTTATTTGCCAATGCTTAACGGTTGCTAGGGCAGTTAATAGTAAGTAGGTAAGCAGGATAAAGAACAGCTACAGGATCAGCCCAGAAATACTTTGTGTATATATTCTGTAATTAAAATTTGCTACAAAAAACCCCATCAGTCCCTACACTAATGGGGGGGGTTGAACCACTATTTAACGGTGCAAGTAGATCGCCATAATCGTTAAACCGTGATGAAACTGCTGGCTACTAATAGATCGGCACTCACTCCAGTTAACAGCCCTAACGTCTCAGTGCCAAAGCGAATTGCCGCACTGCCACTGACATTAGTAAAACTCAATTGACCAAAACTCAGCCCTCCCGCTAAGCCTAGCGTATCTTGTCCAACCGTAAAGTCTTGAAGCGTGTCGGTGCCGTTACCATTGCGGGTAAGAACAAAAGTATCGCGACCTGCACCACCATTGAGCAGATCGTCGCCATTGCCACCATTGAGCAGGTCATTGCCATCACCACCCCAGAGAAGATCTTCCCCATTGCCGCCGAACAAAGTATCGTTACCACCATTGCCAAACAGCGTGTCTTTGCCATTACCGCCATCTAAGTTATCATCGCCATCGTTGCCAGTGAGGGTGTCTTTGCCATTACCACCGTTTAATGTTTTGCCCACTGCTAATGTCACAAGTGCTTGACTGGTGAGAATACCATCACTGAGAGTGTATTTGAAGCTGGCAGTACCACTAAAGCTAGAGATGGGAGTGAAGACAACATTACTCCCGTTGAGGGCAACGCTGCCACCAATGGCATCGCTAAATCCGTCGGACAGAATCGATAAAGTAGTATTGGCATCGGGGTCAGTGTCGTTCGAGAGCAGAGTTGCAACCGGAATCAATTTGGCGACACTCTGGTTAGCTGTGAAGCCGTTGTCATCTATAGCAGTTGGAGCTTCATTGACATTCGTGAGTGCTAACGTGAAGTTGGTAGTAGCATCAGGCATATTGCCAACTGTGGCATCATCCACAGCAACACTAATCGCATAGCTGGATTTCCCTTCAAAGTTGAGGCTGGTATTTGCCTTGACGTACAGCACGTTGCCATCGATTTCAAAGGTGCTAGCATCAGTTCCGCTGAGGCTCAGAACGTTGGTGCCTAGAGCATCATCGGTTACTGAGAGATCGGCAACCTTGAGCCGAGTCGCGGTGCTAGTGTTTTCGGCTAGTGTCGTGACGGGATTGGCGAGGTTAACTGCCGTCGGTGCTTTGTTTGGTACGGCTAGATTGAAGCGGGCAACTACAGGATCGTGATCGCTGACCTGATCCGCAAACTCAGAGTTGATGTGAACGACATCAAAGCCATCGAGTTTGCTCGATAGATTGTTGCTGACCAGGATTTGATCCAGTACCTGAGCATTGCCCTCAAAGTTGTAGGTATAGCGTTCATTGGCTGGCAGGGTTTCGACCAAAGTATTTAAGCCCCCACTTTCCAAAATGGTCAGGGGATTGGAAAACTCAAAGTCGTTCAGATCGCCTGCCACAATTATATTAGCGTTGGGGTTGGTCGCGAGCAGACCCTGCACGAAATCTTTGACGATCGTGGCTTGCTGATTGCGTTGCACTTCACTCGTCAGCGTCGGTGGTTGGTTGACACCAAACAGCGGCTGGTCGCCACCTTTGGAGTTGAAGTGATTGCCGATCACGAACAGCGTG
>NZ_JANMZA010000666.1:0-15653 GCF_031382685.1 Chamaesiphon sp. OTE_8_metabat_110
ATATTATTATCCTCAATAAAACCGATTTAGTTTCTGAGGAAAAAGCAAATAAGGTCGAAGACTTTTTGAAGTCTGTTAAAGAAGGAGCGCGAATTTTACGATCGACACATAGCAAAGTACCACTGTCTCTGCTGCTCGATACCAATCTTGCCGATCCAGGTTTTTTTAATGAAAGTTTAGCAAATTCTGAATCGGGTTCTCAACATCTGAATAATGACGGCTTTATGTCAGTATCCTTTCAAAGCAATCGCCCAATTGTGTTGAAAAAGTTTCAACAGTTTCTCGATTATCAACTACCAGAAAATGTATTCCGAGCAAAAGGAATTCTTTGGTTTGATGAAAGTCCACTCCGACATGTATTCCAACTGAGTGGTAAACGCTTCTCGATCGATGATAGTGAATGGACGACTCCACCGCAGAATCAAATAGTCTTAATCGGTCGCAAACTCGATAAACTTTTCCTGATGCAAAGTCTCAATAACTGTTTAGAGTAGCAGTGTTGGGTTCAGTTCGGCTCCGCTCAGCGAGCGGAGTCGAACTGAACCTCATATTTAAACTCGTTAGCAATTATGAAAAAATCAGAAACATGCGATGTCGTTATTGTCACCACTAAGGGAGATCTATATCAAGTCACAACCAATTACCCACCAAGACAAACGAAGCCCAATAGTAAGGATGTGAATACTGCTGTCGAGTCGCCCGTTGCGCTACCCGCAATGCTTCCGCCTTACTGACTCGATCGGGCTGAGTGATACTACCATAAAAGTGCTGCATCAACTTAGCCGTGGCGCGATCGTCCACCGACCACATCGAAGCTATAGTACTCCCCGCACCACTCCGAATCGCCGTCCCCGCCAAGCCGAGCGCTGCCCGCCTGTCTCCTGCTGCCGTCTCGCAGGCGCTCAATACCAACAGATCGATCGCACTGGCATCTTGCTTTAAAAGCGCTCTCAAGCGATTGAGATCGAGCGAGCGTCCCCCCTCAGTCACGATAAAAGTCTGACGCGGATCGGAGCTAAATCGCCCGTGGGTAGCCAGATGAATCATTGAATAAGAGTTACCCGCCAGCGCACGCTGGAGATTTGCGGGGGTAAAATCCCGTCCGACTAATGCGGTGGCTGTAACAAAGCGAGATTTAATTGCCTGCACTTCATCGACGGCGTAGGCTAATGGTTCATAAATATCTCCGCGCTTACTATTGGCAACGCTTGCCGAGTTACTGGTTAAGCCACCGATGAGAATACTGGGACTGTTGCCTACAGCTCGCTTTGCACCAAGAATTTGGAGTCCTGGCGTGACCGCGACTGGAAAAATATCGATCAGATATTCTTGACGCGATCGATCGTACAATGCCGCCACTGGGATATTTTGCAATGCCCCATCCATCACGAATACTAGCTGTGTGGTAGCAGGAGTCAGAGATGGTAGGGCGGGACGAATCAACCATTCGTACAGTTGGGAGGCGGCGGTGTCATTCCAACCGTATTGAGGTTGATTTAAATTCTGCCGAAACTGGGCGATCGTCCGTTCTAATTCACCGCGCCCAACTGGGACGACAAATCGTTGCAACTTATCATCCGGTAACTGCAAAATTACTTCCAATCGATCGGCTAAAATAACCGGATAAAATATTGCCGCGCCACGATCTTTCGCAAACCGTTCGATCGGTTTATACTCACCGAGTTGGCATTGCAAAAAGTTCTCTAGTTCTACCAGTTTAAGCGCATTGACTCGATCGACAACTTTACCTAGATCTGGCTGGTGACGCAAGCTCAGATCGATCGATTCGCGGTACAGTGGCTCGACATTATCGCGGAGGGAAAATTGAGCGTCGGGATTGACAATCTGAAGATTGCGCCGCGTGGTAGTTAAAGCGGCGATCGCTCGATCGTAAGCTGCTTGAGATTTGCTAAAATCTGGTTGGGTTTGATGCTGTAAAATTCGCCCTAATTGCCATTCCCACTGATATTGACGATCGTTCCCAGGCGCAGCAGCCAGCGAGATCGCCTGTTGGGTAAATGCGACCGCTGGCAACCACTGCTGTTGTTGCTCGTAGAGCCACCCCAGCGTCCCAGTAGCAGTGGTCAAAATCGATTTTTGAGGTTCTAGAGTGGATCGCCTAATTACGTCGTCGAGCAGCGATTTAGCGGCTTCCCATTGAGGTGGATTTGCCAGGGCTAAACTCCGAGCCAGATTAATCCTTTGGCTAAAGCTTTCGTATGTATGGGGTTGATTGGCTAGTTGCCGCTCGATTTGCTTGATTAACTCAGTTCGATCGAATTGCGCTTGCCAAGTATCGGCAATATTTCCAGTCTCCGCTCGGTGGCGCAGCCAGTCCGAGATGTCTACTTGGAGACTCAGTGCGTCGATATCGGCGGTAAGAGTTCGTGCTTGTTGATAACAGGCGATCGCGTATTGATAATATGTCGTAGCTGGTAAACTGCCCGTCGGCTGCATCGGACAAGTAAACTGATTGCTAGCAGGCGGTTGCAGTCGATCCGTCCGATCGCGATCGCGATTCCCCAAATCTCTCAATGTGTTGGCAATACTCACTAAAATCGGCGATCGATCCGCCGCGCTCAATGGTTTGGCAACTTCAAGCGCTTGCGATAGCGTCACTTGCGCCGCATCCAAATTTCCCAATAGACGTAATACATCCCCCAATTTCTCGATCGCGGAGGCTTGCAAAGCAGGCGGTAAATTAGTCTGCCCCATCCCAAATTTCGTGGGAATCTCCGCTTCACAGGTACCCTCACTCACGCCCACAGTCCCCGTTAAAAGCTTACAAGCGCGGCGATCGAGTCCCATCGCGACGAGGGCTTGCGATTGATTGAGCTGGCTCCCAGCAACTCCCACGGGATCTCGCGCCAGACGATAGCCTGCTTCTGCTCGATCCCAGATTTTTAGTGCAGTCGGAAAATCCCCGCGATCGTATGCCATTTTACCCTGCTGGATTAAGGCAGCAGGAGTAGCTGCTCGGACATTGCTAACCCCATAGAGGACGTGAATTACTGCGATCGTTACCGATATGAAAAAGTATCCTAATCGCTTGGATATAGTACTCCCAACCGGAAATAATAAAGAGAGAATATGCCGTTTTTTGGTCATCGATCGGATTGCACTGCTGAATTAATTTTCCTTGGGAAAGTATATTGTAAGCTACAGCAACTACCAATTCGGTATAATTTAAATACGCTCAATAGTCCAAAGCTAATTCCGGCAAACGATTGGAGGTTTTATGACCGTCGCTTACTCGAATATTCCAGACACACTGCCCCTTAATCTCAGCACTCTCCAACTCACTGATGAGCAGTTTTATCACCTCTGTATCGCCAATCCCGAACAACCGCTCGAATTAACCGCAGCCGGAGTACTTATTGTCGTGTCACCAGTAGGCGGAGAAAGTGGAAACAAGGAACTAGAGTTAGGAACAGATATCACTATTTGGAACCGAACTGCTGAGTTAGGAAAAGTATTTAGTTCTTCGACGATTTTCAAGCTGCCGCTAGGTAGCCAACGATCGCCTGATGTTGCTTGGGTAGAGTTATCGAGGTGGAATGCTTTAACTGAAGAAAATCGCCAAAAGTTTCCGCCGCTGGCTCCAGATTTTATCATTGAGCTACGTTCGCGCACGGATGAATTGCCAGAATTACAAGCCAAAATGGTTGAATATCGAGATAATGGCGTGCGGTTAGGGTTATTAATTAATTCTCAAGATCGTCAGGTGGAAATCTATCGGCTAGGTAGAGAAGTTGAAATTCTGCCAGCTCCAAGCTCGTTGGTCGAAGACCTGCCTTTGGCAATCGATTGTGGAGACGTGCTGCCTGGATTCATCCTCAATCTCGATCGAATTTTATAAAGTAAAGTTGCGAAGTTAGATTGTTAAACTTTTGACATCCACCCCGCCGTAGAACGGACGGGGATTCCCTAGCTTCGCAACTAAGGTTTCTGCTTCTTTCCCTTTCGGGGTTTCGCACCAGCCTTCACAGATTTACTCTGTTCTGGTCTTACGGTCGCTCCACAGACTGAAACGGCTAGCCCAGCCGCCAAAATATTATGTGCTGCATTGATATCGCGGTCATGGTTAGTTCCACATTTAGGACATTCCCACTCTCTGATATTCAATGGCATCTTATATACGATATGCCCGCAATTTCCGCACCTTTTAGAGCTTGGGAACCATCGGTCAATTTTAATCAGTTCTCGCCCATACCACTCGCATTTGTAAGCGAGTTGACAAATCAATTCGCCCCAACTAGCATCGAAGACAGCAAGGGCAAGTTTATGGTTCTTGACCATGTTTGTGATAGCTAGATCCTCAACTACGATCGTTTGGTTTTCACGAACCAGTTGAGTTGTCAGCTTGTGCAAAAAATCTTTCCTAGCATCGGTCATGGCAGCGTGGACTCTAGCCACTTGCGCTCTCGCTTTATATCGGTTGTTACTCCCTTTTTGCTTACGAGACAACACATTTTGCACTCGTTTCAACTTCTTGCGAAGTTGTTTAAAGTGTTTGGGATTAGCAATTTTATCGCCGTTACTGGTGGCAATCAAACTGGTTATCCCCACGTCTAGTCCGATAGACTTATCGGACTTAGGCAATTGGGCTATATTGGTATCCACCAGCAAGGAAGCAAACCAGCGACCATTAGCTTCCAACTTAATGGTAATAGTGGATGGCTCACAGTCTTCGGGCAAATCTCTACTCCACCTAATCGGCAAGGCTTGAGTACATTTAGCCAGAAATACTTGACCGTCTTTCCATCGGAAAGCTGCCTTTGTAAATTCAGCACTACCGCCACTATGCTTCTTCTTAAAGTTAGGATACTTTGCTCGTCCAGCCCAGAAGTTGCCAAACGCCTTTTGAAGGTGTCTCAAGCCCTGCTGGAGCGGTACGGAGCTAACCTCATTGAGAAAGTCAAGGTCTTCTTGCTTTTTCCATTGAGTAAGCATCGACGACGTTTTCACATAGTCAACTCGCTCTTGCCTTTGATACCATGCTTCCGTTCTTTCTGCCAAAGCCTTGTTATAGACTAGACGGCAACATCCCATCGTCCGCCGCAAGATAGATTCTTGCTCGGTGGTTGGGTAAAAGCGGTATTTAAAAGCTTTTTGCATCTTTAACATTATAGTATGTTAAATGCAAATACTCTATTTCATTTCACAGACGATTGGAAAAGTCGATAAAAAATAGTATCGCGGCGCATCAGAATAAATTGAGAGTTTAAGTTAGGGGAAATAGCGCAGGGAAAAATACAAGCCGTTATCTTGCCATGAGTTTTTTTGAACCGCAGCATTAACTAAAGGAATTCCCCAATCGATCCGCGCACTGAGATTATCGCTGCGCCATTGCAATCCCAACCCGGTAGAAAGCAGCGTATTTCCGCTAAAGTTTGCACGATTAGTATTATTCCACACTGTTCCCACATCGATAAATGGGGCAACTTGGAAGACACTATTATTGCCATTCCCGATCGGTAATTGCAACTCTATCGAAGCAAATGCACCATTGTCCGCGAGTAAAGCATCCTGACGATAGCCGCGCACTGTAGTTTGTCCGCCCACCGAAAACTGTTCGAGCGCAACTAGCGATCGATCTGCCAATTGCACCCGTCCCTGAATAATTAAATCCGTATTCCTTGCCAACTGTTTCAGCCAGCGCCCTTGCCCTTGCCAGGACACAAATCGACTATCGGGAGCATCATTATTAATCGTTGCATTGAAGGCACCAAACCCGACATTTACCTGACTCCTAAATGCCAAAACCGATCGACTATCTCGGTAGGTATACTCTTGCCCGAACCGCAGGGCTGAAACCCCAATTCGCCCGTTATTATCGGCACCGGGACTGAGCGGGTAGGGTGTATTCCCCAGCGCACTCGTACTCTCTAATTTAGAGCCAGTCAGACTCAGCGCAAATTCTTGGGTAGAGTCTTGCTGGGCGCGACGCAACAGGGGTTGGCGGACGCTGACTTCGGCATAGCGAGAATTGGTGGTAATATCGAGCGAGCGATAGGGTTCTTCGATAATCCGGCTATTAGTCCCACCCAGATTGGCGCTCAGAGTGGTCTGGGAGTTGCTCAGAGGCACGGTATAACTGACATCGATTCCGTTACTACCATCGGTATTACTATAGGCAAGAATGACCCGATCGCCCCATCCGGTGAGGCTGGCTTCGCTAATTTGACCCCGACGTTGCCAACTGCCGATACTCGGCGGACGGTAGTTATTTGTGGCAATTTCACTCGTAAAAGTTGGATTTTCGGTAACTTTAATTTCGAGGAGATTGGTACCGGGTTGGATGCCGCTAGATAGTTCGGCGGCGATGCTCCCAATTAGCGGATCTTGCTGCAACAATCGCAATCCTTCAATCAGGCGGTCGTTGTTCAAGGGCTGGCTGGTGGCCAATGCTAGCCGCGATCGAATGTATTCGGGGTTGAGCCGTTTGGTACCCGTAACTCGGATATCTTCGAGCTTGCCTTCCACGATTTGAATCCTCACTACCGCACCATCGATCGCGAGTGTCTGTCCGGTGGGAATATATGCGCCACTAGTGAGATACTGGCGATCGAGATACAGTTTTTCGATCGCATTTTTAGCAGCTTGGAGTCTATCAAATGTGACTTCACCGATAAATGGTTGGGTGATTTTTGCTAATTCTCGATCGCTAAATACCGTACTCCCGATTACTTCATATCTAAGTACTTTAATTCGCTCTGTCGTTGGTGTCGGCAGGTTTGGAGGTGTTGCCCTCGGCGGTGTCAGGGGGACTGGTTGGACGGGTAAAGTACTCGGAATCGGCTGGGGCAATCGCTCGATCTGCGGCGGTGCGGGAGGATTGGTTTGGGCGGATGCAGATAGTACTGAGAAATTGAGTCCGATGACAACGGGAATGCCGATCCAGATCGCGCGATGTAGGGAGACGGGGGAAGGGTTGAAAATTTTCAATTGATGCTCGGCTAAAGTGTGAGTACAGCAGGATAAGCGATTATTTTTTCATCTGCTGTTAGTAATGGAATCCCTGACAGGATGGAAGTTGCTACAATAATTTGGTCTGCGGGATCTTGATGAAATCCCACCAATTTAGTCGATTTAACGATAATTGGAATAGTCAGATCTAATGCTTGAATCTGCGGATGAGACAAGGCAATTTTCAACCAATCTTCAATAGACAATCGCAGCTCTAATCGACCGTATTCTACCAGTTTTGCGACTTCCCAACAAGAGTAAATACCGATCCAAAACCATCATTTTGTTGAGAGCTAATGATTTGCCGATGGCGCTGAGATAGTCGAGGATTGTCATCCATCCACCAAATCCAGATGTGAGTATCCAGCAAAATCATTGCAATACATCCCAATCTTCTAACGGAATAGCTGTCTCAAAGGGATTGTCGTAGCGGGTGACTGAGCCTTTTAGAGATTGCCATTCGTCGTTTAGCGGCGGCTCGATCGAGTCTGAATCTAGTTCTTGAGAGGATGAATCTTCTAACACGATAACTTCTACTGACTTACCAACATTAAATGGTAATCCCTTCAGGACGATCGTGCCATCTGCCATCACGACCGAGCGAACTTTATAAGCATTCATAAATATAATCAGGTTGAGACTATAACTAGATCCCGATCTTACTGCTTCCCAATACAATTCGGTGCGGTAGATTTCACCTCATCGGCAATATTTGTGGGTTTACTCGTTAAAATTACCGTGCGATCGCGACCCATTTTCCAGCCTTGTGCAACCTCGATCGATGGTAGCATTGGCAGACTACTTACAGGTATAGTCGCCGAGCGCGGATCGACCCACAAGTTGCTACTCCGTAACGGCTCGATCGCACTGGGGGTCATCCCACCCTTACCACTGTCGATGAATGTACTCGCCTGCTTATCACTACTCCTCGCACAAGTTTGTGAGATTGTCGGCGGGTTTGGTGCGATCGGATCTGGTTGCAATCCTTTGTTTGGATCGTTCCCCAATGTCGTAATCGTCACAATCCCTTGAGGGCCAAATGTGGAAGTCGCGGTAATATTTGATAAGTCCGTCCGCTGAGTACTAAAGCCCAACACGTTATCGGCTCTAATCTGAATTTTCCCGCCTTGTCCACCCGCCGCACTGGCGGTAATATTGCTATTTTCATTTGGTACTGCCAGGATGAGTCCGTTGGGCGCAAAGATATTGATATTCCCGCCATTCCCATTCGTCGCCGCACTTGCCGAAATCTCGGACTGGTTCCGCAGCAGTAGCAGTTTATTGACGTTGAGGTCGATATCGCCCCCATTGGCTGAGACAGTTTTAGCAGTTATCGCCCCGCGATCGAGTTTAATCGCATCGGCATTGGCGGTAATATTCCCGCCACGTCCGTCACCATTACTATTCACAGTAACTAATGCACCTTGTTGAATATTCAAATTCGGACTAGTAAGATTAATATTGCCACCATTACCAGTAGAACCGGATTGCGATCGACTGACGATGCCGCTAGTATTACCAACATTTAGGACGAGATTATAGTCACTAAACGATCCCGTCCCATCTGTCTTGGTGAGATAGGATTGTAGACTCGATCGAGCTGTCGGACTGGTTTGCAAGAAGGTAAAATATTTATCTAAAACTTGTCGATCCACAGGATTAGGATTAGTTTGCTGCCAAGCGGCGAGTACAGATTGCTGTGCAGTCGGGTTGGGATTTTGGAGATATTCGCCCAGAGCGGCTCTGGCGGCTGGTTGGTTGCTGACGACGAGAATTAAGCTCAGGAAGGCTCGTTTGGCTTCAAAAGTCGGATCGATACCGCCCAGGGTCAAGATTTTGTCAGCTCGAACATTAATTGTCCCCGCCTGTCCGCTCCCCTTCGTCGTCGAGATTAATTGACCGCCATCGACTAAGTTTACTGTGTTGGCTTGAATATCGATCGAGCCGCCTTGCCCGCTAGCGAGCGTACTGACATCAATTCTCGTCCCACCTTGTAACGTCACTCGATCGGCATTAATCTTGACGACACCAGCATTACCCGTATCGCTGGTAATACTCCGAATCCGGCTCCCATTCCCCACACCTGCGAAACCTGGCACATTTTCCGTCCCCAGAAATTGCCCCAAATTCGAGTTACCCAGTAGCTCCACCGAGTCCGCTGGACGACCGTTTAAACCCGCGATCGAGATCGAGCCACCCAAGCCACTCCCGTCAGTTCCCGCCGAAATTACCGCGCCATCCTTGAGGACAAATTTAGGAGTTTGAATATCGATATTACCAGAATCTGTCCGACCTGCTGAAAATGTTGCGATCGCTGTAGCCTTGGGAAATCCATACAAAAATACAGCCGGGGATACCCCACTAACTTCTATTGATTCCTTTGCAACAATTTTAATATCACCTAACTTGCCGATACTGAGGGGATTACTAGGATCGATATAGTTGTAATCTGTACCAATTTGTGCGCCATCTTTATGGATCAGCTTGCCTGTTTGAATCGTAATATTACCACTAGTACCCAAACCATAAGTACTGGTGAGAATGTCACTTTCTTGTCCATTTGTCGGCGCACCAAGTCGAACGGTATCCGTTACTGCGATCGAGATGTTTCCACCACGCCCCGAACTTCTTTTATAGGGACTAGTTTCTAAATATGCACCATCTAATATCTGCAAATTTCGAGCGTTAATCTGAATATCTCCACCATCGATCGCCCCCTGAGTATTACTACTAGAAATCCCCGTATTATTTCCAGAAATTAACACATCACCCGTTGCATCGATTTTAATACTACCACCTTGCGTATTTGCCACATTACCAGTCGATCTCGCATTAATTTGTGCCCGATTAGCTCCCATTCCCACTACCGTCAGATCGCGAGTTTGCAGATTGATGTTGCCACTGATAGTGCCACTCGTCGCGATCTCCGAGTTAGATACCTCGATCGAATCCGCACTTCGTCCATTTAAACCTGCGATCGTCAGCGAACCACTCGCACCACCATCACTATTTCCTGTCGAGATTTTTGCACCATCTTGAATCGAAAACTTGGCAGTTTTGACATCGATATTTCCACTGTTGCCAGAACCATAAGCACTAGTTAAAATATCGCTTTCTTGAGCATTTATCGGCGCACCAATTTTAACTGTATCGATTGCCGCGATCGAGATATTGCCACCATTTCCCATGCCATAAGGACTCGCTTCTAGATATGCACCATTCAAGATCTGCAAATTTCGAGCGGTAATTGTAATATCGCCACCATTAATATCACCTAAAGTACTGCTAGAAATCCCCGTATTATTACCCGCGATCGATACATCACCCGTCGCATTGAATTTAATACTACCACCTTGAGTATTTGCCACATTACCAGTAGAACGGGCACTAATCACACTAGGACTACTATCCGTCCCAGCAACCGTGATTTGGCGTGCTTGGAGATCGATATTGCCACTATTCGTACCCGCCGTGGAGATCCGCGCCCCATTTTGGACGGTAATATCACCCCGCCTCAACCCATCAGGAATAGCTAGACTTGTAACCCTAGTATCTGTTAGCTTATTAGGATCGATCGCGATCGATCCGACATCATTAACGGCGGCTAATTCTACTTTGCCATTAGGCAGGATCAATTTAGCACCAGTTAGCGTAATATTCCCCCCAGAAAACAACACACTCGCACCATCATAATTAGCGAGTAAACTAGTCGCACCTGTAAAATTAATATCTCCAATCCTACTCCCAAACTGAAGACCCACCGGGGTTGTCATCGTCAGCAACGGTACTTGCGAATTGACAGTACTATACACATTACCATCTGCAAATTTCAAACCATTAGCAGTACTCCCGACAAAAGTACCCGCCATATCTAAGCGTGAATTCTGCCCAAATAAAATTCCATTCGGGTTGAGAAAAAACAGATTGGCATTACCTAAAATACCCAAAGTCCCATTAATATTCGAGGGTGTATCAGTAACCCGCGTGATGATATTATTCACCCCGATCGGATTGACAAAATCCACGCGTTGACCGTCACCAATGCTAAAATCCGTGAAGCTGTGGAAAAGATTGGTACCGCGCTGTGCGCCGCCTTGGATGGTATTGTTATTGACTTGAGATCGATCTACACCTAGGGTATTATCGGGTTTAATCTGGGCTTGGGCGAGTGATGCACCCAAGAGGGTGAACGATAGACTGAATGCAGCGGCGATACACTTCATGCTAGGAGCTACCAGAATGGATAAGTGTAATATACCATTGCCGCACTCGTTCGCGCAGCGTACCGGAGGTAATCGATCCGATCGAGGTTAAATTGATGTTAGCCAGCTTGAAAGATGCTTTTATGAAACTTACCTCCTAGAGCATAGAGACTCAACTTACGCCCACGGAATACCTGGTGTTATAATCGATCGTGCGGATAAAAACTTTCTACAGCTTAGGAAGAAACCAAATTTACTATGGTTCAACTATCGATCGAGCTTCCCGATGCGCTCACTGCCTATCTTCAAGAACAGGTTGCTACTGGGCAATATACCAATCCTAGCAACTATATTGAAACATTGATTCAACAAGATTTGAATCGTAAAACTCATTTAGAACAGAAGTTATTAGAATCGCTCGATTCACCTACTAGTTCGATGATGCAAACTGACTGGGATAATATTCGCAAGATAGTCAGTCAAAATATTACTGAGGGCAAAAAGCTTGCCTAATCCGATTAAAGGATTTAAGAAATACCTAATTTTTTATAGACTTCAAGTAGATGAGATCGATGTGATGCGCGTTCTCCATGGCGCACAAGAGCTTGAATCCATCCTCTCACCAGAAATTACCGAGTGAAGTTGAATTTTACTTAATATTCGATCGATCCGGTTGAAATTACATCCAGTTTTAAATAAAGAGAATGAATCCAAGTATTAATCTATTGGATGTGGTAGCTCTGACGGTGAATCTGCCAAAGTACAATTTGTCTCAGGGTCAAGTTGGTACCGTTGTAGAAATCCTAGCATCTGGCGAAGCATTTGAAGTGGAGTTTGGCGACAGGCAGGGGCGCACCTATGAGTCTGTAGGATTGCGTTCTACTCAGTTAAGGGTGCAGGATACAAAACACAGCCATCATAAACTACCGCGATGTTAGCCGTCATCAATCGTACAGTCCCAATTCTTGAGAAATTGCGACCATTTCATCTAATCCTTGAGCTGTGACTCGCTCGATCCGTTCTTCATAAACCATCAGATCGTTGAAATTGATGCGGCGGTGCTTGCCTACTTTGTGATAGGGGATTTCGCCTAATTCAATTTGTTTAATTAAAAATGGTCGAGAGACATTTAATAAGTCTGCTGCCTCCTGAGTGGTAAGCTCGGCATGAATCGGGATGAGGCTCACCGCATTGCCCTGAGCCATTTGAGCCAGCGCATCGACGAGTAAACGGTAGGCAGCAGCAGGGATGGTTGCTTGATGTTTATTGCCATCTGCTTCGATAATCTCGATCTGATTGCCATTGGGACTCAAATAAGTCGTGAGGATGCGGCTGCTCTCTTGGGAGAGTTTTGTATCATCTTCACTAGGAATGTAGGCAGGATAATTCAGGCTACCCATAGGTCTTTCTTTTGCTCTGTTGCGATCGGGAGAATCGGTTGCAATTCAGATATTTTGGATTGTGGATTAAACTCTAACGGATTATTCGCAATAATCGCAACAAGCTGGCGAATAATTTTCGGAATTGAGCCGATCGACTGAGGGCGCGATCGACACAACAAGCATTAGGATTGACTGAAATCTAGATTGTAGGCAACGCTTACTATTGAGATCTATTGGTAGATACCTAATATTTTCTAGCAAAATTCTCTGGATCGATCCAACCTTTTGCATTTAAGTTTCCATTTTGATATCCCCACCCACCATTAAATTTGACAGTAGCCAATCCAAAATGTAGATGACTGTTACCACCCTGATCTTGGAGGGTACCGATAGTCTGACCTCTTTGAACATTTTGTCCTGCGGATACTTGTGAATTAAGATGCCCATAGTAGGCATAGAGAGTTTGATAGCCACCACAGTTGTTATATCTGACAATAACAAAGCTATTCCAGATAGTTTTCAGATTTGCAGAGTTTGTTGATGAGTAGTCCACAACCCCATCGCAAATTGACCTAACATTACTCCCTGCATCCATGAAATAATCAACACCTGTATGCTGAGCACCGCCACCCATGCAAGCTGTTCCGAAAAGACATGTCGGTATTGTACTCAGAGAGGTAAGTGGGGCAATTGGCTGACTAGAATTTTGGCTGGGCTGAGAAGGTGCTGATTGACCAGCTCCGGCTGTATTGCTTGCCCAAATAGGCTGTTGCCCATTGCTCTTGTAAATGACTAAATTGCCATCTGCTTGAATAGCCAGGAAAGCTCCTGGATTACCATCGGTATTAGTTGCCCAAAGTGCTCTGCCACCACCATAGATCACTAAATTTCCATCAGATTGCATGACGAGGATTTCTCCGCGCCGATCCGTCCCAGTAGCCCAGAGTGCTTGACCAGATTTGTAGAGAACTAAATTGCCATCTGACTGAAAATTGAATGTGTAACCACAAGTAGTTCCACGCGTTCCTCTCTTTAAAGTCAAACTCCTTCCATTGCTCGGTCGAAGATTAATATTTCGGCATGATTGGGCGATTAGCTGTCTTGGTTTGAACTCTTCAGCTTTGTCGATAGCATTCCCCGCAGGATAATTTGTGCGATCGTTGCTAGATCCCTTCTGAGGAATTGTAGAGGCTGCATGGGTTACTAAATTTTGAGACAATGTGACGCAGGCGATCGAAGCAAGTACGGTTAGGAATTTATTCATGGTAGCTAGTAAAAAAGAAGTGAAGTTGTAATCGATCGATATAAGGTGGCTACAATCGATCGATCTTGAGACAAATTGGCTAAGATTTGTTAGTTACTGTTACTAATATCAGTAGAGATCTCGGCACCATCTGAATTACTAGTTTCCGGTGCTGATGTGTTTGGATTCTCGGTTTCAGTAGTAGGCTGTGGTGATTCTTGTGGGTTCTCGGCAGGAAGACCAAAGAATCCTCGCACGAAGGCCTTCCCGAAGGAGTCTAAAATTCCATCGAGAGGAATAGCTTGGCTACTTTGTGCTTGAAGTAATACTGTTGGTAAAATCACAGCAGCGATCGCCATGATTTTGACGATATTCTTTTTAGCGGTTTGGTTGTTCATGATACTTAGGTTCGGGGTAATCGGGTAAAATGTATGCAGTTATTTATTTTCCAGTGATAGGCTAATCAAATCTAGTATCAACTAGGAATTGCTTAGTCTATGCTCTTTTGTTGAAGTTACATAGATTAGACAGGTCTAACTTAAAGTAACTTGGATTTAGATTGTCGAGATTTAAACCGTTGTTTAATCTTGAGTTAATCTTAGCCTCTCATATTATTTATTTACGTGACTTGGATCGAGATTTCAGGATAAAAAACAAAAAATTAAAAAATCAATTCTTGTTCTCAAATAAAAATTTTCACAAACAGACATAATAATTGAAAGTTGGACTTTAAAACCATTTTTAACTATTACGTCAAAGCTAGACTAACAATGTTTTGCTAACTAGCTCTTCTTGATATTTGTTCGTGGATATTGATGGGAATTTCAGTAGATAGACTTATTGTTGAGTGACCATCGCGATCGACAATAATGTTTAACACTTACCTACGATCCTATTCTTATCTCCCTCGCCCGATTTGAATCGGACTATCGGTATAATTAGTTTCCATTTCTAATGTACTTATCTTTCGCAAACCTGGCGACCATGGAAAAGAAACAATTGCTTTGATTGGTTGTTGTGAAATCATGTTAACTGAGTCGCGACCAGCTACAGTTTGCGAGGAGGAGTCATATTGATTACCATCAAATCCAGAAAATATTCTAGCATTTCTTATATAAAAACCATTTGCATTACCTTGTCCTGTATATGTAATCTTGAAAATGCAGTCTATTCGATCTGCAAATTTTCTACAGCCACGAAACTCATATACAAAATTATTTTGTCTAGTTATTGAAGCTGCAATTTTTATAGGTGCGACTTGACTATTAGCTGGTTTTTGCTCAAATTTTGGCTGACTCTGGCTAGCAATTCCCGGTAAGTTAGTTGCTAGTAGTGAAGTTGATGAGGCTATCAATGATACTAAGAGTATCTTTGTATTGTTTCTGGTGTATAACATTTGTTCTTGAGAAATTTAAGTTGACTGAAATAGTGAATCATGAGACGGATATGTTTAGAAATAATATACTTCTAAACATATCTCAACTATCGAGTAGTAGATAGTAAGAGCTAAGCTTAAACCCGATCGGTGAAAGGTGCTTACCCCAATTGCCTAGTACTACACTGGAAAATCTCGATGCAATAAAACGGAGCGATTAGTCGTGGTGAACAATTGCTATATTCGTTTACAGTGGAAAATTAACGCTCAGAACCAGGGGCGTTACCGTATACAATTGCTGAGGCAACCCAGTTGTCTGTTCCGGCAATCCGATACCAGCGACGATCGGGCTGATTTGTCCACAAATCTGGGACGGCAGTACCATGTGTCCAGGCATCAAAACTGATGGCTGTGTTGGGATTGATAGAGCCGACAATGTTACTGCTGGTAGACGGTGCCGATCGAACATTTATTCTGTTGTT
>NZ_JANMZA010000670.1:0-4016 GCF_031382685.1 Chamaesiphon sp. OTE_8_metabat_110
TTATTTCAAAAATTGTGACCGAGATCGCCAAAGTTAACTAGTTTGGAACTAGCTCATTGCACCGATGAGGTAGTCAAAGTAAGCACCAGCTTCGGCAGCGTCTTCACCAGACATCATGGAAGCAGCAGCATCTTTCATCGCCCGAACGCCACCAGCAACTGCATCGATGGGAGTACCCAAAGATCTGTACATTTCACGGACGCCAACTACACCAATTTCTTCGATCGGCGTAACATCACCAGCAACTACACCGTAGGTGATGAGGCGGAGATAGTAGTCTAAGTCGCGCAAGCAAGTTGCAGTCATTTCTTCGCCGTAAGCGTTACCGCCGGGAGAAACCACATCAGGGCGTTGTTGGAACAGTTTGTCGCCTGCACCTTTAACTAGGCGCTCGCGAGAGTCAGTTAAGGTTTGAGCGATGCGGAGACGACGTTCGCCAGAAGTGACGAAGTTTTTGATCCGATCTAATTCGCCTGGACTCAGGTAGCGAGCTTCAGCATCTGCATTGACGATCGCTTTGGTGACGATACTCATTGTTAGGTTACTCCAAAAAGGTTGATTACTAGATGTACATCTAGCTGGCTGAGTGCCATTCGGTCTAAAGTCGATCGCACTCGCTTATACAGTGTACAAGCTACTCGCGATTTTTTGCCTTCCGCAAACATTTTCCGGCATTATTACTAGTTTCTGAGTGGATTCGTAATAGTTTGTAACGATCGGGGTTTAGAGGGTAGAGGGTAGGGGACTGGGGGACTGGGAGATAGGGAGACTGGGAGACGTGAGAAAATGGGTGGGTAATCTAGCTCGAATGGTGATGTCGAATATTCCTTTTGTGATTCTCGATGTGTTTGCGACGGGGAAATATACGGGTAATCAACTGGCGGTGTGTCTGGATGCTGGAGATTTAACGGATCTTCAGATGCAACAGATCGCTCGGGAGATTAATTTCTCAGAGACAACGTTTGTGACTAGCTCAACGCTAGTTAATGGGGGCTACAACACGCGGATTTTTACGCCGACTACTGAATTGCCATTTGCGGGGCATCCGACGCTGGGGACGGCATTTGCCATCCAGCAGGAGCTGATTCGCTCCCAGATCGAGCGCGTAAATCTTAACTACCAAGTCGGACAAATTCCAGTCGATCTCAACTATGTCGATGATGAGCCAGATATTTTGTGGATGCACCAGCAGCAGCCGAAATTTTACGACCCCATTCCAGTGGAAATACTTGCTGATGTCATTGGGGTAAACCCTACCGACATCGATTCGGGCTACCCGATCGAGCCTGTCTCAACTGGGCTACCATTTATAGTAATGCCGCTTAAAAATCTGGCAGCAGTGAGTCAAGCCAAATTGAACTTGGATTTGTACGATCGAGCTGTTGCTAATCTACCAGCCCAAGCCATTCTGGTATTTTGCCCAGAGACGATCGATCCAGATAGACAGCTACATGTCCGCGTCTTCACCGAATGTTTTGGCATTCCGGAAGATCCGGCGACAGGTAGTGCCAATGGCTGTCTGGCGGCGTATCTAGCCAAACATCAATATTTTGGCAGTCCCAAAATTGACATCACTGTCGAGCAAGGTGTGGAGATAGGCAGAGCATCACTTCTGTACTTACGAGCGCAGTATACACTAGCGCACTGCCCCGTCAGTATCGGCGGTCGAGTAATCAAAATCGCCCAAGGTGAATTTATTTTGTAAAAATTCAAAATTTTAAGCTGTAAAATCACCTAAACCCTTGTGGTGGGCAATGCCCACCCTACAGTTTGATTCCCTATCCCCTATCCCCTATCCCCTATCCCCTAACTCCCCCCTTTCCGAAATCTGAGAATTACGTTAAATTTAATTAAGATATGTTCTCAGAAATTTTTAAAGCGTAATTTTTAGACAACCTGAAATTTAAGAACTGTTAACCGATCGCTGTCACCTCCTATCTAAAGGCACACAATTTTATGAAGTTTTCGTGGAAATTAGCAGTACTGTGGACGATTCCCGTCCTTGTAGTTGGCTTCTTCGTTTGGCAAGGGGCATTTACACCCGTCACTGCTGAAGTTGGTAAAAACACAGCAAGTACGCGGATGACTTACGGCAGGTTCCTAGAGTATCTCGATGCCAACCGAGTCAAAGCTGTTGACCTCTATGATGGTGGTAGAACTGCGATCGTTGAAGCAGTCGATCCAGACTTAGAAAACCGGATGCAGCGTCTGCGGGTCGATTTACCATCCAATTCACCAGAATTGATTGCCAAGCTTCGCGACTCCAATATTTCCTTTGACAGTCATCCTATTCGTAACGATGGCGCTGTCTGGGGCTTCTTGGGCAACTTAGTCTTCCCCGCCTTGTTGATTGGTGGTTTATTCTTACTGTTCCGCCGTTCTAACAATATGCCCGGTGGCCCCGGTCAGGCGATGAACTTTGGTAAATCCAAAGCTAAATTCCAAATGGATGCCAAAACTGGTGTCATGTTCGATGACGTAGCGGGTATTGCTGAAGCTAAAGAAGAATTACAAGAAGTTGTGACCTTCCTCAAACAGCCCGAACGCTTTACCGCTGTCGGTGCCAAAATTCCTAAAGGTGTCCTGTTAGTCGGCCCTCCTGGTACTGGTAAAACCTTACTTGCTAAAGCAATTGCGGGTGAGGCTGGCGTTCCCTTCTTCAGTATCTCTGGTTCGGAATTTGTGGAAATGTTTGTCGGTGTGGGTGCATCCCGCGTCCGCGACTTATTCAAAAAAGCCAAGGAAAACGCTCCTTGTATCATCTTCATCGATGAAATCGATGCTGTCGGTCGTCAACGTGGCGCAGGTATCGGTGGTGGTAATGACGAACGCGAACAGACCCTCAACCAGATGCTCACAGAGATGGATGGTTTTGAAGGTAATACCGGAATCATCATTATCGCTGCTACCAACCGTCCTGACGTACTAGACTCGGCGCTGCTGCGTCCCGGTCGCTTCGATCGTCAAGTCCAGGTAGATCCACCCGATGTCGCTGGTCGGATTGAAATCCTCGGCGTTCACGCTCGGAATAAAAAATTAGGTGAAGGTGTTTCGCTAGATGCGATCGCGCGTCGGACTCCTGGTTTCAGTGGTGCTGACTTAGCCAACTTGCTCAACGAAGCCGCCATTCTCACCGCTCGTCGTCGCAAAGATGCGATTACCAACCTCGAAATCGATGATGCTGTAGACCGCGTTGTCGCTGGGATGGAAGGTACGCCATTAGTAGATGGTAAGAGCAAACGCTTGATTGCTTATCATGAAGTCGGTCACGCGATCGTCGCTACACTCATTCCCGCTCACGATCCACTCCAAAAAGTAACTCTGATCCCTCGCGGTCAAGCTGCTGGTTTGACTTGGTTTACACCTTCTGAAGACCAATCCCTGATCTCGCGCACCCAACTGCGGGCGCGGATCTGTGGTGCCCTGGGCGGACGTGCTGCTGAAGAAATCATCTTCGGTGACTCGGAAGTTACTACTGGTGCAGGCGGCGACTTGCAACAAGTCACCTCGATGGCTCGCCAAATGGTGACGCGCTTCGGGATGTCCAAACTCGGCCCGCTCTCCCTCGAAAGCCAATCTGGTGAGGTATTCCTCGGTGGTAACTGGGGTGCGCGCTCTGAGTACTCTGATGAAGTAGCAGCTCAAATCGACCAACAAGTTCGCGAAATCGTTGCTGGTTGCCATCAAGAAACACTCCAAATCATGCGTGAAAATCGCACGGTTGTCGATCGCTTAGTCGATATTTTAATCGAGAAAGAAACGATCGATGGTGATGAGTTCCGTCAAATCGTTGCTGAATACACCGTTGTACCTGAGAAGCCTCAGTTTGCGCCGATGCTGTAGAAGTGCTTTGACATTCTAATCATCTAGAAAAACCCTGCTAGTACTCAACTAGCAGGGTTTTTTTAGCAAAATCCTCTCCTTGGCGGTGCCCGTCCACAAGCGCAGGGCCAAGCCCAGGAGGGGGTTTACAGAGTAGGGGCGGTTTGGGTGAGTGGCTAGTTTACAGGTTTGTT
>NZ_JANMZA010000674.1:0-1934 GCF_031382685.1 Chamaesiphon sp. OTE_8_metabat_110
CGGACAGGAGCGACGATCCGGATTCAATAGTAGCGATGACAAAATTCATTGTCGTGTCCTTATTTTGGGCTAGAATAGGTGTTTGAGTAGCAAGTAAAGTCGCTCTCTGCCTTGCCTATGAGTTCCCTGCGAATTCTCGTATCCAAACCCATTCCAGTACCCAAATCACCTGAAGTCACTCGTTCTTCAGACCTTCTTGCTGACTTCCTCCGACTAAAAATTTCTGCCAATACCAGGCGAAACTACAGCAAGGCGATTGCTGATTTTTGTCGTCGTAACTATGACAGCGAAGTATCCAACGACCTTCTCACTCAATTCCTTTCCTTACATCAGCCAGAAGCCGTCTATCAAGTCCTCCAGTACCGACAACTGCTGATTGAGGCTAAATTAGCCCCCAGCACAATTAACATCCGGCTTTCGGCCCTAAAATCCTTCGTCGATTACGCCCGTCAAGCAGAGCAGTGTAGCTTCAATCTCGCCGATGTGAGTTGCTTGAAAGTGGAAAGTTATGGTGATACCACAGGGATTGCTGTAGCTGGGTTTAAAGAGATGCTGCAAATCCCAGACCGCACCACCATCAAAGGCATCAGAGATTATGCAATCCTTAGATTGCTTTGGGACAATGCCCTGCGTCGCAATGAAATCTGTAGCTTGGATGTGGGTGATTTCGACAAATCTGGGCGGTTATCGATTTTGGGGAAGGGGAAGATCCAAAAAAGCCAGATCGACCTATCGCCAGCAACTACAACTGCGATCTCACAATGGTTGACTGTCAAAGACAACTATCGATCGTCCGATCCTCTATTCACCAGCCTCGATCGCCGCAGTAAGGGACATCGGCTGGACGGTAGTACTATTTATCGCTTGGTGCGAGAGTTTAGCGAAGCAGCGGGGATCGATAAGATAGTCTCTCCCCATCGGATTCGGCATAGTGCCATCACCGCCTATCTTGATGCCAGCGATGGTAATATACGAGCCGCTCAAGGTTTGAGTCGTCACACCAATCTCAATACTCTCACTCGCTACGACGATAACCGTCATAAATATCAGGCGATTGCTACTAATACTTTGGCAGATCTAGTTTAAATTTATCCCAGTACTGAAGATTATCTTACTTTTCCACCTCCTCAAATCGGGGTGGATCTGTTGGCTTTTCGAGCGAAAACATCAAAATTTTAGAATCGGCTCTAAGCAATGTCTGGTATAAATTACAGAAAAAACATATACCGCTAATACACCTTAGCGGTATATTTAAAGAAGCCCCGAAACAGTGAAGATTTTTCAGCGAAAGATGTCGAGTATGAAATCTTCTAAATTACTCGGATGATCGATCGCCAAACTATTCCCAAATTTCACGGCGTGCAGCTATGGATCGACCAACTACTTCAATCACTACCACCGCCACTTTCATCCTCGATGCCAATGAATTAATTAGGGTATTTACCAACTTCCTCCAATTCGATGTGGCTTCCGGTGGTGCTAGTGCCGAAACCATCCGCACTTACTGGTGCGAAGCGAAACAGTACTTGCTCTGGTGTGAAGCCAATCAACTCCAACCCCTAACTGTGACGCGGGATGCGATTAAAATCTACCGTCATCATCTCGTCCAACAAAAATATAAACCCGCTACCATTGCCCTTAAATTAGTTACCATCAGTCGGATGTACGATGCAGCGATGGAATATGGACTGCTCTCTCAAAACCCCGTCTGGGGCGTAAAAGCACCCAAACGACGCGGCGATCCGGCTGACTCGATTACCTATCTCACGGCGGCGGAAGCCCAAACCTTACTTCAAGCTCCACTGACTAAATCCACACCAATAAAAGTCCTCCGCGACCGCTTCTTGTTGGGGTTGATGACATTGGAGGGGGTAAGATCGATGGAAGTTTATCGAGCTAATGTGGGCGATATCGTTCGCTCTCCCACGGGGGTC
>NZ_JANMZA010000004.1:0-5049 GCF_031382685.1 Chamaesiphon sp. OTE_8_metabat_110
CATATAGGTGCTTATCTTGCCGCTTATGTCAAACAAATTCTCATCGAAGCATGTGGCTATTATGATACGGGTGTAATGAATTTTTTGGGTATCACGCTGGTATTCATGCCATTATTTGCGATCGAGTGGCGGCTGATTCAGCGGAGCTTGAAGCTATCTATGTCCAGCAGAGTTTGGGGATATTGCTTGAATTTGGCGATCGGTATCTGGAGTATTTGGCTCGTTAAATTTAGTTATTTTGCGTTATAAACTTGCAGATATTTAAGTAGGTAATTGCAAATATTTATTAGATAGAGATTGCCTGAAACCTAAGTGGTGGGCATTGCCCACTACATCTTACAAACTCTTACTCCCCCTTTTTAAGGGGGTTGGGGGGATTTTCTAGGGCTTAAGCTTAACAGAATTGAGTTTTCCATCCTCTAAAGCCTAACCCACCGATCGATTCAATAGCACAGGACAAGGAGCCTTAATCCGCACATAATCAGATAGTGAATTACCTAATAGGCGATCGAGATCTGGTAAATTTTTAGCGATCGAGGGGCGGCGATCTGGCGAACCAATGGCAATCAGATCGGTATTTAACTCTTGGGCTGCTTTACAGATTTCTTTACCAGGATCGCCGATCGCGACGATACACTTATAGGCTACGCCTTGCTTTTTCGCCTCACTAATTGCGGGGGCAAAAATCGGGTCGCGTTCGGGATTGACGATCGCTTCGGCAGCTTTTTGATTTGATTTAACTTGAATTAACTGTAATTGACTGCCCTTGATATCGCGCAATAACGATAGTGCGAATTTAAGCGATGCTTGAGCGGGAATCGAATTGTTGTATCCCACCATAATCCGATTTAGTCGTTTGATATCGACATCATCTTTTACCAATAACATCGGTCGCGAAGTAAGCTGAAAAACGTATTGACTGACAGAATTAGACAAGATTGATTCTAAGCGATTGAGTCCGCGCGAACCCATAATAATCAGGTCGGAATTTTCCTCATCAGCAACTTGACAGACGACATCTTTAGGATCGCCTTGTTTGAGTCGGACATTAACTTTTGCCGGATCGAGTTTGAGATACTCGATCGCATCGGCGAGGATTTTACCGCCAGCGGTGAGCTTTTGGGACATGAGTTCGGCAGTGACTTGGGGAGTCACTACATGCAAAATTGTGACGTTTGCCCCTTTAACTATCGGGCTTTCCATCAACACCTTGAGCATTTGTTCGCATTTTCCCAACCCAGCGACGGCAATTAGAATATTTTGAATCATTGGGATAATATCCTATCTAATTTTTAAATTAACTAATCGAGGCGATCGATTGCGATCGTCTTGACATTCAGGTGTTAAACAGTGGTTTTATATTCTCGATCTTGCACTACCGTCATGCCGATCTTGTCTCGATCGCAACATTATTTATCATTTAACGCCTGTAGACAATGGCAGATACGCGATCCCCCGTAGGAGCGTCATACCTAGAGCGCATCCGTAGCCAAGTCACACTTGCAGAAGATTGCTCGACATGGGCGAGAATTGTCTCAATATCAACCAGCGGATAAAATTTCCTCAGCGGTTAAATTTAGCGGTGTATCTTGAAATTGTAATTTGTCGCTACCTCGATAAACCTGTTCTTGATATTCTGCTGATGTCAAAGTTAACACCATAATTTCTCGAACCTGTGGATCGACAATCCAATAGAGCGGAATTTCGCGATCTAGATACTGATTTCGTTTGGCAATATAATCGCGGTCGCGTTGCAGATTGCCGGGGCTGACTACTTCTACTACCAAATCTGGTGCAGCCATACTCAATCTGACTGTATTGCGCGAACGTAATTGTTCGATATGTTCTGCTTTAATAATCGTCAAATCGGGATATCGATTGCGTGGTTCTCCATTTACTTCTAATTCTAGCCCGTGTCCCCGAACGCGCAAATAGCCAACAATTGGCAGAAAAGAAACTAACAAAAAATTAGCAATTCCGATATTAAATCCTGATTCCGGCGGCACTTCGACTAATTCCCCATTGAATAACTCATACAACCGATTGTTGCTATCGGTGTATTCTAAATAATCCTCAAAAGATTCAAATCGAGGATGCTTAACTACTGGGGTCGATCCTATCATCGAGCGGGAACTCCTAGAAAGGCTATTACTGAGTATATTGTAGCAAGCTTAAAATCGAACGAAGTAACCATATCCCAGCGATTAATTCAATCGATCAGGTGAATGGGGCCGTGGATACTGGCACTAAAGAATTGGCGTACCAATGGGTTGTCGGTGGTGTCGATTTCTGGGGTTTTACCATCCCATTGCACCTTACCATGATAGAGAAAGACGATCCGATCGGTCGTGCGGCGAATGGTACTATCTTGATGTGTCACCATGACGTAAGTACCACAGCCGCCTGGGACTTGCTGTAAATCTCGCACCAAATTTTCGATGACCGTAGATGCGATCGGGTCTAGACCTGCGGTTGGTTCGTCGTATAATAGGACTTCCGGATTGTCGTCGGGATGTTCGGGGTTGGACATGATCGCGCGGGCAAAGCTGACGCGTTTACGCATCCCGCCCGATAACTGAGCTGGATATCGGTCGGCAACGTCTGCCATCCCAACTAATGCTAACTTCTGTTCGACCAATTCCCGAATCTGTTTGCGGGGAATATGGGACTGTTGAAACATTCTAAAGCCGACGTTTTCTTCGACAGTCAGGGAGTCAAATAGAGCTGCTTGTTGAAATACCATCCCGATATAAATCGGATCGTTACCATCTTCAATTAATCCCTGTCGCAGTTGACCTCGAATATAAACTTCGCCCGTATCTGGGGCGAGTAAGCCCGCAATAATCCGTAAACTCGTCGATTTACCCGTCCCCGATGGCCCGATAATGCCCAAACCTTGTCCGGGATAAATATCCAAATCCATCTTGTCGAGAATGACACTATTGCCAAAGGCTTTGGAGACACCGCGCAGTTGAATTATCGGTTCCATTTACCCTCTAATTAGACTCATCTGCCGAATTATATCGCTGCGTGAAGATCCCGCCGATCGCGGAAATCGTTGCCAGACATATTAGCACTGTGGGGACACCTAATGCTGTTTCGGCGATCCCAGTTAGTGCCAGCGGTAGACTCAGGGCGATATTGATGGCATTATTTTGCAGTCCAAAGACTTTGCCACGCATTTCCTCTGGCGTCTCGCTTTGGATGGTGGTCTGCATCGGGATCATCACGCCAGCACTAAAGACGCCCATGCCAACCAAGCAGAGGAGGCTCAACCATAAAGACTGGGAAAATGATAACCCAAATAGCGAGGCTGCTACTCCGAGCGAACCATACAAACTCAATTGCGCGCGGGAGAATTTGGCACCGATGTAGCTCAAGGCTACTGCACCCAATGCCATCCCGACGCCCCCAGCAGCTAGGAGAAAGCCAAATTGGGAGGCTTTGATTTCGGGCAATAGTTCGGCCATGCGGACGGCAACTACTGTCATCGAAGCAATTACTGATTGGAGGATTACTAGCTGAATTAGTGCGCCTTTAATTTGCTTGTGCTTGCCGAGATAGCGGACGCCATCTTGGAGATCTGCCAGCACATGCGGCTCAGATCCGGTCGGGATTTGCTTGGTTTCCCCGGTACGCATCACGAGCAGAAAAATCCCAGCGAGGACATAACTAGATCCGACTAATAGTTCTTTGCCGATATTTACGCCTAAGCCGACACTGGCACCAATACTATCGGCGATGCCTAAAATCGGTTCGCCGATTGCAAAGCCGACAATCAGCGAACCCATTGCGGTTGTCGTGTACAGCGAATTGGCTGAGAGTAAATTTGGCTTATCGACAATCATCGAGATGGCTGCTTGCTCGGCGGGGGAGAAAAATTGCCCCATTGTCGATACTAGAAAGGTAATTGCCAGGAGAATTTCAAACCCGATCGGTAAATTAACTAAAACCTGCCCTTTAGTCAACCATAATAAAAACGGCACTGAAAGCACCAACAATCCCCGCAGCAGGTTGGTACTAACTAAAACCTCTTTTTTGTGCCAGCGATCGACAAATACCCCTGCCAGCGAGCCAAATAGCACCGCAGGGATCGTATTTGCAATCATGATCGCCGATACCCAACCACTGATACTCTGATTTTCGGATTGAAATTGACTCTCAATGATGGCGATCATCAATACCACATAAACTTTATCGGCTAGCTGCGAGAAGATCTGACCGCTCCAGAGGGTGACAAAGTTGCGATTTTTGAGGACTGAAATAACTCCTGGTTTAGGATTAGCTGTTTCAGTTGCCTGTATCTGTGGGATCGCGGCACCTTGCTCATTTGCGCCGACGACATCTACTGGCATTTCACTAGTTTCAGTATGTGTGTGGGCATCTGTCAGGTCATTTTCTGGTGCCTTGTCAAAATCAGATAATCGCATTGAGTAATGTGGTAGGGCTGTGATAACCGCAAAAGTTAAGTATTGATGAGACAAAGACTCTTCAGAGGAGGAGCTGCCTCAGAACTGAGCCTGCTGCTAGCTAGCAAGTATAACAAGTGCCAAGCTGGTGCGGGCAGATTCAAATGCTTGGAGCAGCCAGTTAAGTTAGCAGTAGCGATCGAACCCTAACTGCACTGATGGCTTCTTTCTCTTCTATTTTAAAGCGATTCAGGTCTAAGCAACAGATCGATCTCGCTTGTTGCGTAATTTAACATTGGTGCTTGACTCAGAGGGCATGACGCTCTCAACCTATCTTAAGTGGAAAACTAGTCACTCGGGATGATAAAAGCCCCACATGGATCGGTTCACCTAAGTTAAATAGCTGACCGCACCGAGGGATAATTGAGGTAGTATTATTCACATTTTGCACCAGCTCCAAAATCCCTAGTTAAGTGGGGTAAAGGTTAAAGGGAAAAGGAACACAGCGAATCATCTATCCTTTACCCCTTACCCCTTTCCCTTTACCCTAAAGCCACTAACAGTAAACACGTATTGGTACAAGATGTAAGATTACGCGCTCAGAAACTGACGGATCTCGGCATCTGTAGGCTGGGCATCG
>NZ_JANMZA010000006.1:0-14068 GCF_031382685.1 Chamaesiphon sp. OTE_8_metabat_110
AGGCTTGGAAGCGCAGGGTGGTGAAGTTTTCGATGCGAAGTAATAACTCCATGCTCTCGGCTTCGAGAGTGCCAAGTTTGTCGCTGAGTTCTTGGAGACGGTTGTTGGTTTCTTCGTAAGCTTCGAGGGCGAGCATGTTGACGGGTTCCATCCCTTCCATCCGTTTTTGGAGCAGGCGGATTTGGGATTGGAGGGAGGCGAGATATTCGTCGGTTTGGGATTCGGGGGGGAGTTCGGGAAGTTCGGTGGGGAGTTCGGTGCGTTGGGTAGCGATTTGGATGATGAGGTTGTCGATTTCGGTTTGGCGTTGCTGTTGAAGTTGGGTGAGTTTTTGTTGCTCCCACTGCAATTCTTGGAGGTTGAGGTGGAGTTGGCGGAGTTTGGCTTCGGCTTTGTCGCGTTCTTGTTTGTCGGTGCCGAGTTCTTTGTCGAGGATGACTAGAGATGCTTTGGTGGTGGCGATCGAGTCCCCAATTGCCGCTAATCTAGTATTAATATCGGTCAACTTGCGATCGAGTCCCCCAATCTGTTCGATATATTCACTGGTACGACGTTGATTTTCGGAGATTTTTTCGGTTAAGATACTGCGTTGTCGATCGATTTCTTGGAGTTTTTGCTCGAAGGCTGTTAAGGCTTGTTGGCGTTGGTTGAGTTGTTGTTCTTGAGTTTTGATTTCGCTCTGAATGGCTTGCCAATCGCTGTGTACGCCTGATTTTTCGAGTTCGGCTAGTTCGGCATGGGATTCAGCGAGGGCGGCTTCTTGGGCGGGTAATGTTTGTTCTAGGGCGGTGAGATCGGTAATGGTACGATCGAGATCCTGCTGGTTTTTAAAAATCTGGCTCTGGAGTTGAGTCTGTTGGGTAGTTAATTGCCCAATTTCCTGTTGATTGCGATCGAAATTGAGTTTAATTTCTCGTTGATTTTGGCGGGTATCGGCGACTGCGGTACTGAGTTGACGCAGTTCGGTGTTGCTCTTATTAACTACTTCGATACTGACTTGTAAAATCTGTTCGATTTCGCCCAAACGTTGCTGGAGACTGCGAACTTCGGCGGATTCACTCGCATCGGCGGTACCAAAGTGGAGGGTAGATTTCTGAGATATATTCCCCCCCGTCATTGCACCACTGGATTCGAGCAGTTCGCCATCAAGGGTAACAATCCGATGTCTGCCTAATAAACTCCGCGCTCGATCGAGTCTGTCGAATACTATTGTCCCACCAAATACATAATTAAAGATGTTTTCATACTCGCGATCGAAGTCTACCAAATTAACCGCATAATCGATAAAACCTTGAGTTGCTCTGAGTGCGGCATTCTCTCTTAATGGTTGAGCATTAATCTTATTTAACGGTAAAAATGTCGCTCGTCCACCGCGTTTTTGCTTGAGGATTTCGATCGCGCGGGAAGCCACTCCATCGTCGGCAACAACTAAGTTACCCAGTCTCGCACCTGCGGCAATTTCGAGAGCCAATTGATAAGCCGGATCGACATTACCTAATTGGGCGACTAAACCATGCACGCCAGGAATTTTGGCTTCTTTAATAATTTTAGTCGCGAAGGTACCTTGGGCTTCTGCTTGAACTTGATTTTGCGCTTCTAATTTATCAACCAATCGCTGTTTATCGCGCTGTTCTTGTAATAATCGTTTTTGGGTTTCGAGTTGAGTATCGACATTTGCTTGAACGGCGGTAAGTTTATTTTCTAATACCGCTAATTCGCCAGTAGCTTGAGCGAGTTTGCTTTCTAACTCAGAAACCTTATTCTGCTTCGCTGCTAATTCCGGCGTAACAGTTGCCAAGCGATCGGTTTCTTCAGCGATCTTTGCTCCCAACTGATTGCGCCGTTCGGTAAGTTGTGCTTGAGCGGTGCGCTGTTTACTTAATAGTTGAAGGGTAGTTTCAATCTGGCGACTAACTTGGGTTTGTTCTTCCACCCACGCCGTCGATGCAGATGCGATCGAGCTAGCTTTTTCTTTAGTTAATTCTAGTTGGTATTTCGCTTCATCGCGATCGACAACCGACTTTTTCAGTTTGGTGGTTTCTAGTTGCTGTTGCTCGGTAGTTAAACGGTAAAATTCTTGCTCATAATTAGCTAATTGACTAGCCGATTGCTGTTGATTGGTGTGGGTATTCGATCGAGTTGTGGTTAGTTCTTCTTTTTGCAGTGTCAGTTGCCGCTGTTCCGCCTGTTGAGTAGCCAATTCCGCTTGAGCGGCTAACAGTTTCTCTTCACCTAATGCCCGCACACAAGCATTCAATCGCTCGACTTCGGCTGTCGTCATGCCGATTTCTCCTTGCAAATCGACGACCTGTTTATCTAACTCACCCAGCGCAATTTTACCTTTACCTAAATCTGCTTGAATTGTCGCCTGTTTCTGTTGGAGATTCTGCCATTTTAAGACCACCTCTTCGACAGATTTCTGTTGAAATTCCGTCCGCAATCTTTGGTACTTTTCAGCCTTAATCTTATCCTGTGCTAACTTATCCCGTTGCACCACCAATTCTGTGGCAACAATATTACATTTCTCAACCTTTTCCTTGACTTCATCCAGTGTACCCTTAGCCCGATCGATCTTGCGATCGAACGCCGCCACCCCCGCAAGTTCATCGATAATCTCCCGCCGCTCCTTGCTATTCATCGAGATGATGCTAGTGACATCCCCTTGCAACACGACATTATAGCCCTCTGGATAAATCCGCAGCGCATTTAATTGGTCGTGCAACTCCGCCAGGTTGCAAGCCTCACCATTAATCGAATAATTGGACGTATAACCGCCCTGAGCATTCACCCGTAGCCGCCGCGTCACCACCCACTCACTCGCCAACCGTTCTTTGGGTGGAGCAGGCGACATACTACTAATATCGATAACCTCAATTTCCGGTGCTGGCTCATCCTCATTCTCCAGATCGAAAGTCACCGTCACAATCGCTTCTGAGGCACCCTTGGTATTGCGATCGTGATTTACCAAATCCGGCAACCGTTCCGCCCGCATCCCCTTAGAACTAGCCAATCCGAGGCAAAATAACAGCGCGTCGAGAATATTCGACTTACCCGAACCATTCGGCCCCGATACCACGGTAAACCCTGGTAAAATCGGAACTTTTGTAGTACCACCGAAGGACTTGAAATGGGACAGTTCTACCTGTTTGATGTGTACCATAAATTCTAGCTGCATCCCTTGGCGGCGCGAGTCCGCATTTTCCCAAGAGATTATCTTAGCAGACTCTCGACCGTTTGTGAGTTTGAGGGTTTCGTTGGCGTAGCCTACCGGAGGTAATCGGGGATAATGTAGAATAGGCTCGAACAAAATTAGGGGATAAATAATTGCCTACACCGAGCCAGATGCTGCAAGCAATCGTATTATCTCAATGGCTATCGAACTGATACCCGCCCGATTTACCTATTTCAATCTTACGATCTCAATAGCTGCGAGCGATCTTAGTTATGATCTCGATCGCAACCATTTGCGAAATCTGTAGTTTAAAATTGAGTAGTAGCATTTACAATTTCAACATCTGCCTCAGCCATGTTCTCCAAACAGCAAGCCCTCGAATTTGCCAAGAAATATCATTGGACTGTCAAAGATGCTGAGCGCGCTTTTAAATCTGTCGATTTGAAACAAGCTGACGAGCTAGCTTTGTTAACAGCGATGGCAGAATTTGCAGGCAAAGAACTACTGAATCGGCAGTATTTACAGCGATCGCAAAAAGGTCAAGTCACTAAAAAGACTCAATACATCAAAGAAATAGAGCTAGACTTTGCTCAAAAGACTAATGAATATGAAAAAGTCATTCAAAAGCAGCATAGTTTATTTGTTCGAGTCATTGCCCAAATCTACAACGTCTCAAAAACCTTTGGAGTGAAAGATCCTTGGGTAGAAACATTGTTGTCTGAATATGAGGAATATTTGAGTGCTGATAAAAATGTTGCATAATTCTAGTAAAGCATTGGATGAATCCTTAGTTGTTACTACTCGTATCCAGTTACAAGGTTATGGATTGAGTCGTTATCAAGTCACTAAAATTACTCAAAAGCTAAATCCAGTTAATAAAAAAGGTAGAGCCTATGTTTATTTAGTTAGTGAGGCGGTCGCCTCAATCCGTGCCACTTTATCTGGTTCTCGTATTAAGCCATTAACTCGTCAACAACTTATAGTTGTCTTAGACAATTTATTAGTGCGGCTGAGCAATGTCATTGCTTTGCCTTTTAATGCGTCATCATCTAGTCATCCCGATATTGGCGATATTGTCAAACAATTACTTAGAGCTATGTCTGATACAGATAGAGCTTTGGCCAGCCTAAAAGCTACAGCAGCTAATATTAATGGTAAATATAAAAAATAATATTGAGTGAAACAATGTCTGATATATCAACAGAAGAACTAGTTATAGAAATATTACGATTTAGAAAAAATGCTGCTAAACTTCAATTTTCTATCGCTCTAACTGTAGATAAGATTGAGAGAAAATATTCTCCAAGAGCTGAATTCGATAATTGGCGCAACTCAGATGATGGCCAAAAATGGAGAATTAAGCAGTATAACCTACAAAATCAGTGCTGTGCTGAATGTAAAAAGCCTTTAGAGCTAAAAGACTCACACATAGACCACATCAAACCAATCGCAAAATATCCGCAATTAAATCTCGATTTGATAAATTTGCGAATTACTCATCCAAGTTGTAATCTGTCTAGAAGTAGAAAAGATATCTAAGTCTATTCGCTTGACTAAATAATCATAGCCTTTTTATTGGATAGATCGAGTCGATCGATTATTAGATAGTCGTGGCTTCATTTGGTGGCGTAATGAAGCAGGTGAGTAAATTATAGGTTGTTATTGGGAATCTCGATCGAGGACGATTATAGAGGTATAAGAATGTCTAAACCTAACTTTCAAGCCATGAATCTCAATGAATTGAGACGATATGTTTTGGCTCATAGAGATGACAAAGAAGCCTGGAATGAGTTTGCTGCTCGTCCTCGCCCTAATGCAATTATGGTGCCAGCAGATACACCAATAGAAGAACAAGAGCGCATCATCAAAGAGTTGGTAGATAGAAGTAAATAGGATGGGTTCGATCGAGTGACGTTAATCCCTTGTAAAATCAATCTTGGTTAGGTTTGGCCACCAGATAACGTCAGTTCGGGGTAAGGAGAATCGATCTGCTCCGTTCAAACACCGCCCTGAACTATAAGTTCGGGCTAATAGCTCAAGTTCGTTGAAACGAACTGCTAAATTGATTAGTTCGTTTCAACGAACTTGGGCTATTACCCCCAAATTCATTTGAGGGCGGTGCAGGAACGAAGCTATGAGTCATCGACTTGAAATCCTTATCCCGAACTGACCTTATATAGGTAAGTTATGTAATAATGAAGTTTACTGAGTTCGTTGGCGTAGCCTACCGGAGGTAATCGAAAGAAGCACATATATAAAAGCGAAGCCTTTGTCGAACTTGTCAAAGATATGGCATACCCAAAGCTGAAAGTATCATTCTGGCTAATATCGATCGACATTTTCAAAAGATCGGGGGACAATTATGAATTCTCTCGAACTATTTTCGGGTGCAGGTGGTTTAGCTAAAGGGTTAGAATTGGCGGGATTCAAACACACCGCACTCGTAGAAAATAACAAACATGCTTATGCGTCACTTTGTGAAAACTTCGATCCTGCAAAAGTTTTCCTTAGAGATGTCAGAGACTTCGATCTAGAAGCATTAACTAATATCGATATATTCGCAGGTGGCCCTCCCTGCCAGCCATTTTCTCTCGCTGGAAAACATCAAGCAGAGCGAGATAAACGCGATCTATTTCCAGCGGCTATTCGTGCGAGCGAACGGCTAAAACCAAAAGCTTTTATCTTTGAAAATGTCAAAGGTTTGCTTCGCCAATCATTTGCTGATTACTTCGAGTATATTCTACTGCGGTTGACTTATCCTAGCTTTAATGCAGAAGTAAACCCAGATTGGCAAGAGAATTTACGAGAACTTCGTACTGTAAGTAAGTTCTCTTATTCAGGAATCAAATATAACGTCCAGTTTAAATCGATCGATGCTGCAAATTATGGCGTACCCCAAAAACGAGAGCGCGTCATCATTTTTGGTATTAGATCGGACTTAGAGTGCGATTGGTTATTTCCGCCAGAGACACATTCGGCAGATCGATTATTTTGGGATATGTACGTTACAGGAGAATATTGGGAACGGCACAAAATATCTAAGTCAGAACTTCCGTTACTAGATAAATCCGCAGAATCCAGAAAATTCAAACTTATAGACAAATACGGAATGTTTGAGCCAGCAACGATGCCTTGGCAAACAGTTCGAGATGCGATCGGTAATTTACCAGATCCACGGATCGATCGTGGCATAAAGGATCATCTTTTTCATGATGGGGCACGTATTTATCCAGGACATACTGGCAGCATTTTAGATGCACCTGCAAAAACAATTAAAGCTGGAGATCGTGGCGTTCCTGGTGGGGAGAATATGATTCGCTTTTCAGATGGGAGTGTCCGCTATTTGACAGTATTGGAAGCGAAACGACTCCAAACTTTTTCAGATGATTTTGTTGTCAAGGGTGTTTGGGGTGAAGCGATGAGACAAATTGGAAATGCAGTTCCCGTTCGACTTGCCGAAATAATGGGACAGGAACTGATAAAAATGCTGAACTCAGACAAACATTTGGTTAGAATAGAGAGGTTATCTAATACAGAGAATAGACGGCTAATGTTAGTCGATATTTGATTCGGTCGCGATCGCTTCTTTTGGTTAGATAGCCATCTACACGATCGCAAAACTCACTATATTTGTGCGATCGAACTAGAGGATCGGCTTAGAATCGCTAGTAATTTCATTTCGATGCAAGATCTGAGTATAAACCTATTTGAATAATGCTCGCATTCCCTCCTGCCGCTTGAGTGCGAGTTTTGTCACTTGCCGTTTTTCAGCTTGACGAATAATCCGATTTAAGAGATCTGTGTATAGTAGCGGCGGATTGGATTTTACCCACAAGTAAAAAGATAGCGAACCGGGGAGAGTATTGATCTCATTAAAATAAAGCTTGTCACAACTAGCATCGATAATAAAATCGATCCGCGATACACCAGAACAACCTAGAACTTTAAAAGCTTTTTTAGCATACTCTAGCGCAGCTTGTTTTAGTTCGGGATTGAGGTCTTGGGGGTCGATGACGCGAGACAAACTTGCCATCCCTTGTGATTCGTTACCGCCAGTTTTTTTGCCACCATCATCGCGGAGATACTTCTCTTCAAAGGTAAGGACACCGCTGAGTGAGACGGGCATTTCGATGACAGATGCAACGATCTCATCATCATCTTCCATCACAGAAATATTGATTTCGAGAATATCTTTAATACAAGGTTCGACGATCGCGTGACTATCGTATCTAAAGGTATTTACCAAGCAAGCATTTAATGTCCGCTCGTCTTTAGCTACCCCAATTCCAATACTCGAACCTAAGTTACAGGGTTTGACAAATAACGGTAACTGCTCCAATCCAGGCGTGGCAAAAATCTGTTCGCGCACGGCGGCGAGACTTTTTTGGGCATCGCGGCGATCGACTATTGCCGCAGGTAAGACGGGAATACCAGCCGCTTTGAGCATCAGTTTACACTGATATTTATTCATCCCCAGGGCAGCCGGGAGAACGCCACAACCCGTATAAGTAGCATCCGCCATCTCCAGCATCCCCTGAATGCAGCCATCCTCGCCAAAGGTGCCGTGGAAGGCGAGGAAGTAGATATCGATCGGTAAAGTTTCGTTTTGACGCGCAAGGTAGGTGAGTCCCTTGCTACCTGCGATCGGTAACAGTGCGACTTCTTGAGCTTCTTTGACAGAGTTGGGAAGGCGGCGGTAGAAATTTTTGTCGAGCAGGTTGTCGCCGACGTACCAGCGTCCGGTTTGAGCGATGTAGACGGGGACGATCTCATACTGCGTCACGTCGATGACGTTTATCAGTTGGAGCGCGGTGATTACGGAGATTTCGTGTTCGACGGATCTACCACCGAATAGTACTGCCAAGTTTTTCTTCTTCATTGCGTCTGCCGATCGTGCCGACAAACATTTTCTCACATCTTGGATAGGGAATAGGGAATAGGGAATAGTGGATAGGGAATAGTGGATAGGGAATAGTGGATAGGGAATAGGGGATAGGGAATAGGGGATAGCCTATTCCTTGACTTTTGCAGGAAGTCTTATGTACCTAGACGTTTGAGATCGGCGAGGGTTTTTTGGTAGCTGGCGGTTTGGCGCTGTCGTTTAAAGCGATTGGCGGCTTTTTTGAGATCTAGGATCGCGCCTTTTTTATCGCCTAGTTTTGACTTGATTAAGCCGCGACTGGCGTAGGCGCTGGCGTTATTGGCATCGATCGCGATCGCTTTGTTATAGTCTTCGAGTGCGCCTTTCTCGTCGCCGACTTTGGATCGAGCGGTGGCGCGGCTGTTATAGGTTGTGGGATTTTTGGGATTGAGGGCGATGGCGCGATTGAAACTAACGATCGCACCCTTGAAGTCGCCGAGATCGAACTTAATCGCCCCGAGCCGTTCGTGAGCGGCTGTATAGTTGGGATCGATCGAGATTGTCCGCTCGAAGTCGGCTAGTTCGCTTTTTTTATTGCCTAATTTCCCCTGGAGAGTACCGCGACTGAAGTAAGCTCGCGCTAGCTGCGGATCGAGTGAGATCGCCCGGTTGAAGTCATTGAGGGCGTCTTTGGGCTGGCGAGCAACCTTGGCATTGCCCCGATGATAATAGGCACTCGCCCGATTGGGATCGATGGAGATCGAACGATTGAAGTCGGCAATCGCGCCGGGAGTGTTATTTAGATCTAATTTAGTGACGCCGCGATTGTTGTGAGTTGCAGCATCATTGGGATTGAGTTCGTTGGCGCGATCGTAATCTCCCAGCGCGTCTGGATTTCTCAGGAGCGATTTAGCAACACCCCGACTGTAGTAGAGGCGCGCATTTTGAGAATCGAGAAACAGCGCCCGATCCAGCTCGGCTAACATCCCCCGATAGTCACCTTGACTCTCCTTGAGTACTGCAACCGCGATCGCATCGTCTACTGGTTTGGGTGATGGCGCGATCGTCACTGGGGCATAACCCCCAATTCCAGCCGTGGCGGCATACTTGGTGAAGGTATTGACAGTAATGCCGAGATTATAGTCAGTCCGCACGCGGGCATTAGTTGGGATGCTGCGCCCCCCGATCGCCAGCAATTGGCCGCGATCGTTCCAGATCGGGCTGCCATTGAGCTGTGGCAGTGTATTCGTGCTGTAGATGAGGGAGTAGCCTTTACCTTGTTGTTTGCTGCTGTTGCTGACTAGATCGCCTTTAGCGAAGGTAAATACTGGTTTGGAACTGGCGGGAGTTTGCCCAAATCCACCGACATAAATCCGTTCGCCTGCTTCGACGCGATCGGAATTATTGACAAGCATGGCAACTGAATAGTTATTATTAGTCGTGAAGCTTACTACCGCCAGATCGATATTATTTGGGAATATCTTGACTTGGGAAACTTGATAGCGGCGATTGTCTGGCGTGACTATTTCACACCCACTATTCCTGACGCTCTGCGCTAATGTTATTACTGTATATGTATTGCGATTTTTCTGCACGATCGCCCCAGAGCCTTGAGCGCAGCGATCGATCCTAACGGTAGCGCGATTGGCAGTCTGCTGAATTTCTGGCGGTGATAGCGCTGTGCTAGGCAAGGCATAGCTAACTAGAGCGGTGGTACCAAGCAGCGCAATCGGCAATAGATAATCTTTCATCTTCAGCACATCAAGATCCACTTTTTAAGAATACTAACACTAGATCTAAGCTCCAAAGCTTGAGCCGAACGGCTGGTTTTAGTTCGAGGAGTTGGGAGTTGGGAGGAAATAGGAAAGAGGAATCAGTTTGTTGGAACACATCCAAAGTCATACCCCAATCCAGCAACACCAGTTATTGAAAGGGGGAAAGGGTTGACATGTAATTTAGCCACTATTGAGATCCTTCCATCCTCCATCTCCCACCTCCCACCTCCCAACTCCCAACTCCTACCTCCCATCTTTCTCCAAAACAATCTGACTGAATGTGAACTCATATGAAGCTGGTGGGTAATATAAGTGCATCGAACCAAATTCCCCAAATCTGCATTATGTCCGGAACTATCATTGATGCGATCGATCGCTTGATGCCCCTCATCATCCATTCAACTTGTCTCAAATCCAAGCTCTGGGATTCGCCGCATGAAGAGTTACCGTTACGGGATTATGCACTGAGCTGGGTAATTGTCGATCGCCATCCTCAAGGGAAAGTTGCCTATCAGAATGTCACACCTGAAATGGTAGAGGTGTGGGAAGCTGAAGGGATCGATTGGCAACAACGGGCAGTAATCAATCTCAAGGTAGCATCGCAGGAACTATGGACGCACCAAAAGCTGCGTAAAGATGGCAGCGTTGTCTGGGCGATTATGATGCACAATGATGGGTTTGGCTCCTCGCGAATCTTGCTCTCGCCTTACCTGGATAAATATTTTCCCGATGGCTATTATGTGGCTATTCCCGATCGCAGTATCGGCATTATTATCCCCCGCGACTTGTCGATCGGGGAAATGCAGGAAACTCAAGATTTACTGGAGTCTTGGTACGATACCGCATCCGCACCGATGAGTCCCCATTTATTTGCGCCTGACGATCTAATTCCCGAACATTACCAATGGAATTAAGAGCGTCACCGTAACTCAGCTAACTTCGATCGAATTAAGACGACTAGATCGGCGACAGTAATGCAAGTACTATCTGTAAAATCTACTAAAAAACTCAACTCAAAAGCCTCAGCCAAATCGAAATAAATATTCGCAGCTTCGAGATAATAAAGTAAATTTTTAGCACCAGATTGTTGCTGTCGCCGCTCAGCGAGTCGATCGATAAAGTTGTGAAATCTAAATTCTAGATCGATCGCCTCTGGATCGATTTCCAAGTTTCTTGCTAAAATTGGTTTAACAATCTCAAATATATCGACGGTGCCGCGTTGCATTATCCCATCCCAGCCAGGTAAATAAATCGATTGCGATTGCGATTGCCTACGGCAGGCTATGCCAACGAACCTTGTTACAACAATAAAAGATGACGACCAACATTGACATTGGTATAATAACTCAACTTTGTCAAACTTACTACTAAGTTTACAGTGTAGCAATTAGCTATTCTACTGATGCCCTGGACACCTCTACATAGTCAACTTCACCAGTGTTCGATCGATCGTCAGTTGCTCCCAATTGGTGCCAAGATCCTGCTAGCTGTGTCTGGGGGGCAGGATTCGCTGTGTCTGGGACAATTGCTGCGGGACTTACAAAGCCGCTGGCAATGGCAGTTGGCGGTAGCGCATTGCGATCATGGTTGGACACAGGATATTGGCATTGCCGAGCGCGTAGCACAAGTGAGTGCCCGCTGGCAGTTACCATTTCATTGTGAAACTACTGCCAATTTGCCCGAAACCGATGCTGCGGCACGAGAGTGGCGATATCAAGCCCTCACCCGGATCGCCGAAACGACTGAGAGTACATACATTGTCACCGCCCATACCCAAACCGACAGAGCCGAAACCTTGCTCTACAATTTGGTGCGCGGTGCGGGTGCTGACGGGCTATGTGCGATGTCGTGGCACCGTCAGTTGACACCAGAGATTAATTTAGTCCGTCCGCTGTTAGAAGTCAGTCGTACCCAGACTGGTGAATTTTGTCAGGAGTACGAATTGCCAGTCTGGGAAGATGCCTACAATCAAGATCTCAAATATGCCAGAAATCGCCTGCGGCTGGAGATAATTCCCCAGCTAGCCGCTAATTTCAATCCCCAAGTTGAAAGCCATTTGGCACGTACCGCCGAACTATTGCGGGCGGATGTCGAATATCTAGAGTCGCTAGCCAACGACTCGTATCAGCAAGCATTAGACGACAGCGGCACTAAAATCGATCGCACCGTCCTCCAATCGCTGTCTCTATCGCTGCAACGCCGCATCATCCGGCAATTTCTCACGCAAGCACTAGCCAAGATGCCCACTTTCAGCCAGATCGAAGATACGATCGCGCTGATTACTGCCCCCAACCGCACACGCACATCTACATTCAGTCATGGACTAGCAGCAGAAGTCTGCGGCAAGTGGATCGTGGTACGGTTGTAGTTAGATTGCGACGATCGAAAATCGACTGCTAGTATGCGCTCGAAACAAATAGCTAATTTAACTATCTTTTATGTACTGAAAGTATAAAAACAGACGAGTGGTTGAAATATAATATTTAATTTACATATATATAAAGTTAGAGACAAAAGCTATACGGGTAGCAAGTTGTGAGATGTAGATTTATGATTATTTATTAATACATTTGGCGTAATTAGCTCGAACATTCAACAGATTTGTTAAGATATCATGAAGAACATCAATAATTGTTTTAAGTATTAGCGACCTGTCCAAATTTGATGGATTGGGTAGTTGCGAGCGCGATAGTTAATTAATTGCCCTAAAATCATGAACGTTAAAACCGATCGTCAATTAACTAATAGATGGTGGACACCCCAGCGTCAGATCCCGATTCCGCTGCTAACTTTAGCATTAGTCATTGCCGCGATCTTACCGCCAGTGAGAGTAGCCGCCCTCGATCGTCAATCTAACCGCGTAGTGCCCCAAACTACCAAAACACCTACTGCTACCAAAACCCCCAAATCTGCCCGCGACTTTTATAACCGGGCGATGCGTCGCTACCGCAGTCAAGATCGGCTCGGTGCGATCGCCGATTTCGATCGCGCGATTCAATTGCAACCCAACTTTGTCGATGCTTATAATAACCGAGGCATCATTAAAGGTTTAAACGGCGATAATACCGGGGCAATTGCGGATTATACGCGGGCGATCGCTCTCAATCCCAGATTCTTTGAATCCTTTGCCAATCGCGGCTTTGCGCGGTTGGGCACCGGAGATCGGACTGGTGCGCTAGCCGACTTACAAGCCGCCACCAAGATTAAACCCAACGATCCACAATTACTCGTCGGTAAAGGCATCGTCGCCGCTCAAAATGGTGACAAGCGAGGGGCGATCTCGATCTACGATCGAGCCATCCAGCTCAGCCCCAGTAATGCCGATGCTTATTACAATCGGGGTTTAGCCAAACTCGATCTCGGCGATCGGCAAGGCGCGATCGCGGACTATAATACGGTCATTAGACTCAAACCGACTTATGCTAACGCCTACTACGGGCGCGGTAAAGCCAGAGGACTACTCGGCGACGATCGCGGGGCGATTGCCGATTACGATCGGGCAATTAAACTCAAACCCAGTCAGACTAGTGCTTACCTCAACCGCGCGATCGCCAAAAACTCTCTCGGCGATACCCCTGGGGCAATCGGGGACTACAATCGGATTATTAGCCTCAACCCCAACGATGCCAACAGCTACTTCAATCGTGCCTTGGGACATAACCAGAATGGCGATCGTGCTAAAGCCATCGCCGATTATACTACCGCCCTCAAACTCAATCCCCAGCTAGTCGAAGCCTATAATAATCGCGGCATCGTGTACTTTATTAGCGGCAACCGCCAAGCAGCGATCGCTGACTATAGCTCAGCCATTCGGCTGAAAGCCGATTATGGTACTGCCTATCTCAATCGGGGCATTGCGTTTTACTCAACTCGCGAATACCGCAAAGCATTACTAGATTACGATCGAGCAGTTGCCCTAGAGCCAAACAATGCCGAAACATACTTCAATCGGGGCATTACCCAAGCTCTACTTCAAAATTACAAGCAGGCACTTGCCGACTACAATACAGCGATCCGCTTGCAGCCTAATTACGCACTCGCCTACAGCAATCGCGGACTGTTGCAGGTTCAACTCCAAGCTAACGCCGCAGCTACTAAAGACCTCGAAACGGCTGCTAAAATATTCCAATCTCAAAATAATAGTGCTGCCTATGAGTCAGTGATGCGACAGTTAGAGAGAATTAAATAATTGCGCGCAACGACGAACCACAGCCAAACCCAGTAGTTTTGGCTGTGGTTCGTCGTTCGAGACGGTATTTT